>NZ_JAVLSP010000019.1:0-47993 GCF_031528575.1 Candidatus Sororendozoicomonas aggregata | reverse complement strand
CTTGAGCACTGTTTCGCTTTCTAATAATCGACTCCAACTCTGCACGTTGGTTATCTGAGAGAGTGATTGTTTTGGTGTGGTTCAACTGCATCCCTGCCACTTACTTATGTCTTACTGGAGATGCGGATTAAACCACATTTTCAAAGGGATAGATATTAGGGCTTAGCACCACTAGCTCGTGATGTTCCTTGCTTAGCACCACGCCAGACCCCAATGACTGTTTAATTCGTCGAACTCACGTTTAATAGCGCCTCCTTTCCAAAAGAAACCAAAACAAAACCTTTACCCATAAAAAAACCGGACTAAAAAGCCCAGTTTTTCTAACGCAAAAAAGAAAATGTTACTGCGCAGCCTCAGTCTCAGCCTCTTCAGCCGCAGGGCGATCAACCAGCTCAACATAAGCCATTGGCGCTTTGTCACCGTGACGGTATCCGCACTTGATAATACGGATATAACCACCTGGACGCTCTTTAAAGCGAGGCCCCAGGTCGGTGAACAGCTTACCAACCGTAGCTTTATTGCGAAGACGGTCAAACGCCAGACGGCGGTTAGCGACACTGTCTTCTTTAGCCAGGGTAATCAGAGGCTCAGCAACTCTGCGAAGCTCTTTTGCCTTCGGCAATGTCGTTTTGATCACTTCGTGCTCAACCAGGGAAGCAGTCATATTCTTGAACATCGCTTTGCGATGTGAACTGTTCCGGTTAAGCTTGCGGCCACTCTTACGATGACGCATGGCACAAACTTCCTATATTCGACCCAAGCCCGGCCACGAGCTGGGTTCGGGCAATTTAAGCAGAAATCCTATCGTCGTTCTTCAGGCTCGCTGGCGGCCAGTTGTCCAGACGCATACCCAGACTCAAACCACGGGAGGCAAGTACATCTTTGATCTCTGTCAGAGATTTCTTACCCAGGTTCGGTGTCTTCAATAGCTCAACTTCCGTGCGCTGGATCAGGTCACCGATGTAGTAAATGTTTTCTGCCTTCAGGCAGTTAGCACTACGAACAGTCAGTTCAAGGTCATCCACCGGACGCAGAAGGATAGGATCAACTTCGTCTTCTTCCTTCACCGGTTCAGGTTCAACCTCACCTTCCAGATCCACAAATATGGCCAGTTGCTGCTGGAGAATCGTGGCCGCACGGCGGATAGCTTCGTCAGGATCCAGAGTACCATTAGTCTCCAAATCAATGACCAGCTTGTCCAGGTCAGTCCGCTGTTCAACACGGGCGCTTTCTACGACATAGGAAACGCGGTATACAGGGCTATAGGTGGCATCCAGTTGAAGACGCCCAATAGCGCGCGTTTCTTCTTCATCCTGGCGACGGCTGTCAGCAGATTCGTAACCGCGGCCACGAGCTATCTTCAGCTTCATGTTCAGCTCGCCCTTATCATTCAAATGGGCGATGACATGATCAGGATTAACAATCTCAATATCGTGATCCAACTGAATATCCGCAGCTGTTACAACACCCGGCCCTTTTTTGGAAAGAGTCAATGTTGTCTGGTCACGAGACGTCATAGAGATCGCCAAACCTTTCAGGTTCAGAAGAATGTCAATGATATCTTCTTGCACGCCTTCAATAGCACTGTATTCGTGCTGCACACCATCGATCTCGACTTCAACCACAGCACAGCCGGCCATGGAAGAGAGCAGGATACGACGCAGGGCGTTACCCAAAGTGTGTCCAAAGCCACGTTCCAGTGGCTCCAAGGTCACCTTAGCTCGTGTCAGACTGATTTCCTCAACATCAATGTGTCGAGGCGTCAAAAATTCAGTTACCGAATTCTGCATGGATGTTACACCCCACCTAACTGTTTCCCTTACTTGGAGTAAAGCTCGACAATCAAGTTCTCGTTGATGTCTGCTGCCAGGTCACTCCGCTCGGGCAGCGCCTTGAAGACACCTTCCTTCTTGGGAGCGTCTACCTCAACCCATGTGGAGAAACCACGCTGAGCTGCAATTTCAAGGGCTGCATTGATGCGCAGCTGGTTTTTCGCCTTCTCACGAATGGCAACTACGTCACCAGGGGCAACCTGATAAGACGGGATGTTTACAGCCTTACCATTCACCAGGACAGCTTTGTGGCTGACCAGCTGACGTGCTTCTGCACGGGTAGAACCAAAACCCATGCGGTATACAACGTTATCAAGACGCGACTCAAGCAGTTGCAGCAGGTTAGCGCCTGTTGCCCCTTTCTTGTTGTCTGCCTTCTTGTAGTAGTTACGGAACTGCTTCTCCAGCACGCCATAGATACGACGAACTTTCTGCTTTTCACGAAGCTGCACACCGTAGTCGGAAAGACGGCCACGACGCTGACCGTGCTGACCAGGAGGCGTTTCCGCTTTACACTTAGACTCGAGAGGACGAACACCGCTCTTCAGGAAGAGGTCGGTGCCTTCACGACGAGACAGTTTGCACTTAGGACCAATAAATCTAGCCATTTATTACCGTCTCCTGCTTATACACGACGCTTCTTGGGCGGACGACAACCGTTGTGGGGGATCGGAGTAACATCGTTGATGTTAGTGATCTTGTAACCACAAGCGTTCAGAGCGCGTACAGCGGATTCACGGCCTGGGCCGGGTCCTTTAACGCATACATCTAAATTCTTCAGACCATACTCAGCGGCAGCACGACCGGCACGTTCAGCTGCAACCTGGGCAGCAAAAGGCGTGCTCTTACGAGAACCACGGAAACCGGAGCCACCGGCTGTAGCCCAAGAGAGTGCATTACCCTGGCGGTCGGTAATGGTCACGATAGTGTTGTTAAAAGAAGCGTGGATATGGGCAACGCCATCCACAACCGTCTTTTTAACCTTCTTACGTGAACGAGTACCTGGCTTTGCCATATTAGAACAAATCCTGTATCAAAAAGAGCAGCGCAATCTATCAAGATACAACGAATGCACCTGATAGAAAATAGCCTGATCTTATTTACGAATAGGCTTGCGAGGACCCTTACGAGTCCGCGCATTGGTTTTTGAACGCTGTCCACGGACAGGCAGGCTGCGCCGGTGGCGAATACCACGGTAACAACCCAGATCCATGAGGCGCTTAATATTCATGCTGATCTCACGACGCAAATCACCTTCCGTGTCAAGCTTTGCAACTTCACTACGCAGGCTTTCCAACTGCTCTTCAGGCAGATCAGACACTTTGGCTGCCGGGTTAACACCAGTCGCAGCACACAGCTGCTGAGCAGTAGTCTTACCAACACCAAAAATGTAGGTCAACGAGATAACGGCATGTTTGTTATCCGGGATGTTGACACCAGCAATACGGGCCATTCAATCGTCTCCGTTTATACATTTACCGCGCCAGCAGCCTTGCCTTGTGAGCAAAACTGTTACACGGCACCATTTAAAGCCGGTACTGAACCCTGACTTCGTCATGGCTGTTTTACCTGTGCTTCCCCATGTCCACCCATCATTGGTTAGTATCGAGGATACCCGGCACATAACAGGTCGAAAGGCGGAAATTTTAATCCCCTATTCGAAAAAACACAACCGCTCATGATACTCATGAGCGGTTGTGTTTGCCTAAAGTCATAAGAACCTGTCGGACTTAAGACAATTTCGGCCTAAAACCCAGAAAGCGCAAGAAAGTGCGGCCAGAATTTCCGATCAATTTGCTTAAATAGGTCAACTATTCGCACAAATTGATCGAAAACTCTGACTTGCCCTACTGAATTTTATGCTCGAAAGCATAAGTCCGACAGGCTCCTGGCAGCCAAAACGAATTTTATAGGGGCAAACCGCAGATCACCCTTAAAAATCAACCTTGACGCTGCTTGTGACGAGGCTCTACGCAAATCACACGAACAGTGCCTTTACGCTTGATAATTTTGCAATTACGGCAGATTTTCTTAACCGATGCACGTACTTTCATCATTCACTCCACAATCGTTGCAGAACCTGGCGGACTTAGCGGATCAAGCCGCCGCCGGCACCGTAGCCCTTAAGATTGGATTTTTTCATCAGCGACTCGTACTGGCTGGACATCAGATGTGACTGAACCTGGGCCATGGTATCCATCACCACAACCACGACAATCAGCAAGCTGGTGCCTCCCAGATAGAATGGCACATTCGCCGATACGACCAGGAACTGGGGTAACAAACACACGGCTGTCATATAGAGAGCACCGAACATAGTCAATCGAGTCAGGACACCATCAATATACCGGGCAGACTGATCACCTGGGCGGATGCCCGGGATAAACGCACCGGATTTCTTCAGGTTATCTGCAACGTCTTTCGGATTGAAAACCAGAGCAGTATAGAAGAAACAGAAAAAAATGATACCTGCTGAGAACAGAATAATGTTCAGTGGCTGACCCGGTCCTAACGCCATAGCAACTTTTTGCAGCCATGCCATACCCTCACCCTGCCCAAACCACTGAGCAATAGAGGCTGGAAACAGCAGGAGACTGGAGGCAAAAATAGCTGGGATAACACCCGCCATATTGACCTTCAGTGGTAAATGGCTACTTTGGGCAGCAAACACCTTACGCCCCTGCTGACGCTTAGCGTAGTTCACCGTAATACGTCGCTGACCACGTTCAATAAAAACGACAAACGCGACAATCGCGACGGCAAGCAACGCCACCACCAGCAGCGCCAGGATATTGATATCCCCCTGGCGAGCAGACTCAAAGGACCGCGCAATCGCATTTGGAAGACCGGCGACAATACCTGCAAAGATCAGAATCGAAATTCCGTTACCAATGCCACGCTCTGTCACCTGCTCACCAAGCCACATCATGAAGACGGCCCCGGTGACGAAGGTCACGACAGCTACAACATAGAAGCTGATATCTGCTGTGAATGCCACGCCCTGGTTAGCTAGACCCACGGTCATACCCAACCCTTGAACGAAGGCGAGAGCTACCGTCAGGTAGCGGGTGTACTGACTGATTTTACGGCGCCCGGACTCACCTTCCTTTTTGAGCTGTTCCAGCTGCGGACTGACCACCGTCATCAATTGGATGATGATGGATGCCGAGATATAAGGCATGATCCCAAGGGCCAGTACCGACATACGTTCCAGCGCACCGCCAGAAAACATGTTGAAAAGCCCCAGAATAGTGCCTTCATTTTGCTGAAACATCCGGGCCAGGGCATCAGGGTTGATACCCGGCACAGGGATATGCGCACCGATCCTGTAAACCAGGATCGCCAGAAACACAAATCTGATGCGAGACCACAGCTCGCTCAATCCGCTTTGATTCCCAACAGGTAATGTCTTAGCCATTTAGTCCTCGATCTTACCACCGGCAGCCTCAATTGCGGCTCGGGCCCCTTTGGTGACAGCCAGACCTTTAATGGTCACGGCCTTGGTCAATTCGCCGGACAGTACCACTTTAGCACGCAAGATACTACCATTGATCAAATCTGCCGCTTTCAACGCAGACAAATCAATGACATCAGCATCTACCTTGACCAGTTCATGCAGACGGATCTCCGCACTTTGGCTGGCTTTGCGAGAAACAAAGCCATATTTTGGCAGACGACGCTGTAGTGGCTGCTGACCACCTTCAAAACCTGGCTTCACGCTGCCGCCGGAGCGAGACTTCTGTCCCTTGTGACCACGGCCACCCGTCTTGCCCAGACCGGAGCCGATACCACGACCAACGCGCTTGCGCTCTTTACGACTGCCCTCAGCCGGACTCAGAGTATTCAGACGCATGTTATTCTCCTTCGACCCGCACCAGGTATGATACCTTATTTATCATACCACGCACTGACGGAGTGTCTTCCACCTCAACAACGTGATTAATACGGCGCAGACCCAAACCACGGACGCAAGCCTGATGGCTTTTGAGGCGACCGCTGGTGCTCCTGACGAGCTTCACTTTGATCATCTTCTCAGCCATAACTTACCCCAGGATGTCTTCTACTGACTTGCCACGCTTGGCAGCAACGTCTTCAGGAGAACGCATGTCACGCAAACCGTTGAAGGTAGCGCGAACCACATTGACCGGGTTGGTAGAACCGTAACACTTGGCCAGTACGTTATGCACACCAGCCACTTCAAGTACCGCACGCATTGCACCGCCGGCAATAACACCAGTACCCTCAGAGGCTGGCTGCATGTAAACCTTGGAGGCACCGTGGCGAGCTTTCACAGGATACTGCAATGTATCACCGTTGAGGTCAACACTGATCATGTTACGACGGGCCGCTTCCATAGCCTTCTGGATTGCGACAGGCACTTCACGCGCCTTACCACGACCAAAGCCTACTTTGCCTTTACCATCACCAACAACAGTCAGGGCAGTGAAGCCAAAGATCCGGCCACCTTTGACCACTTTGGCCACACGGTTAACCTGAACGAGCTTCTCAATCATGCCTTCATCGTTGTTGTTACTTTTACGCTCATCTTTTGCCATGACGCCTACCTTTAGAATTTCAGACCGGCTTCACGGGCTGCGTCGGCGAGCGCCTTAACACGACCGTGATACTTGTAACCAGAACGGTCAAATGCCACTTCGGCAATGCCCGCAGCTTGGGCGCGCTCAGCAATCAGAGCGCCAACCTTGGTGGCAGCGTCGATATTACCGGTAGCTTCGCCACGCAGTTCTTTCTCCAAAGTGGAGGCAGCCACCAACACTTTATCGCCCTCAGCAGCGATAACCTGCGCGTAGATGTGACGAGGCGTGCGGTGAATGCTCAGACGAACGGCACCGAGTTCACGCATCTTCATCCGTGCACGACGAGCACGGCGCAGGCGAGCAGATTTCTTATCCATCATAATCTCACCCTACCTTACTTTTTCTTGGCTTCTTTGCGACGAACATGTTCGTCAGCATAGCGAACACCCTTGCCCTTATAAGGCTCCGGCCGACGGAATTCGCGGATTTCCGCGGCAACCTGACCCACCAGTTGCTTATCGATACCCTTGATCAGGATCTCGGTCTGGCTTGGGGTCTCCGCTGTCACACCCTCAGGTAAGGCATAGTTTACCGGGTGAGAAAAACCAAGGGACAGGCTCAGGGTCTTACCTTTAGCCTGCGCACGGTAACCAACACCAACCAACTGTAATTTCTTTTCAAAACCTTTGGTAACGCCGTTGACCATATTGTTAATCAGCGCACGCGTAGTTCCAGCTAAAGCACGGGAGTGCTTGGCACCGTCACGCGGCGCGAAAGTCAGGATATTATCTTCCTGGCTTACCTCAACGCTCCGGTGAACATTCAGCTCCAACTGGCCTTTACCGCCTTTAACAGCGATGTTCTGACCATCCAGCCTGATCTCTACACCCGCAGGGATCGTTACGGGGCTTTTAGCAACTCGAGACATAATACCCCTCCCTTTAGAATACGGTGCAAAGAACTTCGCCACCAACACCGACTGCACGCGCAGCACGATCGGTCATAACACCTTTGTTGGTAGACACAATAGCAATACCCAGACCGCCGTTTACTTTAGGCAGGCTGCCCTTACCCGCATAATTGCGCAGACCAGGACGACTGTCACGCCGCAGACTCTCAATAACTGGCTTACCGTTGAAATATTTCAGGTCAATAACCAGAGACTGCTTCAGGTCACCTTCAACATGAAAGTCAGTGATAAAACCTTCCTCTTTCAGCACACTAGCAACAGCCTGCTTTACCTTGGATGAAGGCATGCTGACAGATGCATGTTCTGCCATTTGGGCATTACGGATACGAGTTAGCATATCTGCTAACGGGTCCTGCATACTCATTCTTTAAATCTCCCGAAGATGAAAAGCGTGATTACCAGCTAGCCTTAACCAGGCCGGGGATATCACCACGCATGGCTGCTTCACGCAGCTTGATACGGCTCAAGCCAAACTTGCGAAAATAGCCGTGAGGACGACCTGTCACACGGCAGCGATTACGCAGACGGGACTTGCTGGCGTCACGGGGCTGCTTTTGCAGGGCAACCTGAGCTTCCCAACGCTCATCTTCAGTGCTGTTGGGATTATTAATGACAGCTTTCAGCTGGGCGCGCTTCTCAGCGAACCTGACAACGGTTTGCTGACGCTTCAACTCCCGCTGCTTCATGGATACTTTTGCCATAAGCTAGTGTACCTGTTCTCAGTTACGGAAAGGGAAGTTGAAGGCTTTCAGCAGAGCACGGCCTTCTTCATCATTCTTAGCCGTGGTGGTCAGAGTAATATCCAGACCACGCAGGGTATCGATTTTATCGTAATCGATTTCCGGGAAAATGATCTGCTCTTTCACACCCATGCTGTAGTTGCCACGGCCATCGAAAGATTTCGCGCTCAGACCCCGAAAATCACGAACACGAGGCAGAGCAACGTCTACCAGGCGCTCCACGAATTCGTACATGCGCTCCTTGCGCAAGGTCACCTTCACGCCAATTGGCCAGCCCTCACGCACTTTAAAGCCGGCAACGGATTTACGTGCCTTGGTAACAACCGCTTTCTGACCGGTAATCTTTTCCAGATCAGCAACGGCATTTTCGATAACCTTCTTGTCACCAATCGCCTCACCGACACCCATGTTCAGAGTAACTTTGGTGATACGAGGTACTTCGTGAACATTGCTCACACCCAGCTCTTCTTTCAGCTTGGGAACAATCTCTTCACGGTATGTTTTTTTCAGTGTCGCCATCATTCGCCCCTCACGCGTCAACCGGCTTGCCGGTGGATTTGAAGACGCGCTGCTTCTTGCCTTCTTCAGTGAAAGCAAAGCCAACACGGTCAGCCTTGTTGGTTTCCGGGTTCAGAATCGCCACATTGGAAGCCTGGATAGGCGCTTCCTTATCAATGATGCCACCTGCGACACCCAGCATAGGGTTAGGCTTCTGATGCTTCTTCATCATATTGATGCCGGAAACAACCAGACGGCCATCGGTACGCACAGTGACAACATTACCGCGCTTACCTTTGTCCTTACCTGCAATTACGATGACTTCGTCATCACGACGGATTTTTTTCATTACCTGCCTCCGTTACAGCACTTCAGGCGCTAGTGAGATGATCTTCATAAACTGCTCACCACGCAGCTCACGAGTCACAGGCCCAAAGATACGCGTACCGATAGGCTGGTTACTGGCGTTCAACAGAACAGCAGCATTGCCATCGAAACGAATCAGGGAGCCGTCTGGACGACGCACTCCCTTACGGGTACGAACAACAACAGCGTTCATTACCTGGCCTTTTTTGACCTTACCGCGAGGAATGGCTTCCTTAACGGTGATTTTGATGATATCACCAATGCCGGCATAACGGCGGTGGGAACCACCCAATACCTTAATACATTGAACTCGACGAGCGCCGCTGTTGTCAGCCACTTCGAGTTGTGTTTCTGTCTGGATCATTACTTATTTCTCCAAGCCCAAACTGCAGACGGGTACTTGCCAGCTTGAAATGTAAGCTGACCGATCAGATGACCGGCCAGCTTTAAACACCCCGCATCTCCTCAGGGTTGACCACTCAAGCCCTAAGCACCGTAGCCTTAGATTTGAGTAGCACGCTCATCAATAGAAACAAGCTCAAACATCTTGCTCTTTGACAAAGGGCGAGTCTCTTTGATGGTTACAACGTCACCCATACGGCATTCGTTGCTTTCATCATGAGCATGCAACTTGGTGGACCGCTTTACGATTTTACCGTACAACGGATGAGTTACCCGGCGCTCAATGAGAACAGTGATGGTTTTATCCATCTTGTCACTCACTACCTTGCCAGTGAGAGTACGGACCTTCTTTTCTTCAGCCATCTCGCCTACCTGCCTTTTCGTTCAGCACCGTCTTAACACGGGCGATATCACGTTTGACCTGCTTGAGCAGATGGCTCTGGTTCAGTTGGTCAGTCGCTTTCTGCATGCGGTATTGAAACTGTTCCCGCAACAGAGAGAGAAGCTCTTCATTGAGCTGCTCTACATTCTTTTCACGCAATTCTGCCGCTTTCATCACATTACGCTCCGCTTGACGAAGGCTGTTTCCACAGGCAGTTTGGCCGCTGCCAGAGCAAACGCCTCACGGGCCAGCTCTTCGGACACACCTTCCATTTCGTAGAGAACGCGACCAGGCTGAATCTGGCATACCCAGTACTCTACATTCCCCTTACCTTTACCCTGACGAACCTCAAGAGGCTTCTCAGTGATAGGCTTATCGGGAAAGATGCGAATCCAGATCTTGCCGCCACGCTTGATGTGACGAGTCATGGCACGACGAGCCGCTTCAATCTGACGAGCAGTTATACGTCCACGCCCCATGGCTTTCAATGCGTATTCACCGAAGCTAACTTTGGAACCCCGGTTTGCCAGGCCACGGTTGCGGCCCTTTTGCTGCTTACGAAATTTCGTACGCTTAGGCTGTAACATTACCGGACTCCTTACTTCTTAGCTGAGCGCTTCTTGGCGCGCTTGGCGGGTTCTTTAGGTTGCTGAACCTGACCACCAATGACTTCGCCTTTGAAGATCCAGACCTTAACGCCCAGAATACCGTAAGTCGTCAGACCCTGATAAGAAGCGTAATCAATGTCAGCACGCAGAGTATGCAAAGGCACGCTGCCTTCGTGGTAACGCTCAGTACGGGCAATCTCAGCACCACCGAGACGACCACTAATCTGAACCTTGATCCCTTTAGCGCCCAGGCGCATGGCATTCTGAACCGCACGTTTCATCGCACGGCGAAACATTACCCGACGCTCAAGCTGACCAGCGATGCTCTGAGCCACCAGCATAGCGTCCAGCTCAGGCTTACGCACTTCTTCGATGTTGATGTGCACAGGCACGCCCACCATGCCGGTGATTTCCTGGCGCAACTTCTCAACATCTTCGCCTTTCTTGCCAATCACGATGCCAGGACGGGCAGTGTGAATGGTGACACGGGCACTTTGAGCAGGACGCTGAATATCAATACGGCTTACAGACGCATTCTTCAGCTTCTTCTCAATGTAGCTACGAACCGCCAGATCGGCGTTCAGCTTGTCAGCATATTCCTGACCATCCGCATACCACACTGAGCGGTGAGATTTTACAATCCCAAGACGTATTCCGTTAGGATGTACTTTTTGACCCATCTGAACGCTCCTTAGACCTCTGCAACCTTAACCGTAATGTGGCAAGACCGCTTCAGAACGCGATCAGCTCGGCCCTTGGCACGGGGACGAATACGCTTCATGGTCATACCTTCATCAACGAAGATAGTAGACACTTTCAGCTCGTCAATATCCATGCCTTCATTATGCTCAGCGTTTGCCACGGCAGACTCTAGCACTTTCTTAACCAGAACAGCAGCTTTCTTGTTGCTGAAACCCAGATAATCCAGAGCCTCACCTACCGCCTTACCGCGAATTTGGTCAGCAACCAGGCGCGCTTTCTGGGCAGAAATGCTGGCGCTTTTATGAATAGCAGCGACTTCTTTCATCTCTTACCTCAACGCTTCCTGGCTTTCTTGTCTGCCGCGTGACCACGATAGGTACGCGTAGCAGCAAACTCGCCCAGCTTGTGACCCACCATGTCTTCAGTGACGAAAACGGGTACATGCTGGCGACCATTATGAACAGCAATTGTCATTCCTACCATGGTAGGAATGATCATAGAACGGCGGGACCAGGTTTTAATTGGACGCTTATTGCCGCTTTCAGCCGCATCTTCGACTTTCTTCAACAGGTGAAGATCGATAAAAGGGCCTTTTTTCAAAGAACGTGGCACTATCGTATCCTCTCTCTAGGCTTACTTCGCGCTGCGACGACGTACGATCATTTTGTCCGTACGCTTGTTGGAGCGAGTCTTACGACCCTTAGTCGGAACACCCCATGGCGTCACAGGATGACGACCACCAGAAGTACGACCTTCACCACCACCGTGTGGGTGATCTACCGGGTTCATGGCAACACCACGAACGGTCGGACGAACACCACGCCAGCGCTTTGCACCCGCCTTACCCAGAGAGCGCAGGCTGTGCTCACTGTTAGAGGCCTCACCCAGAGTGGCACGACAGTCAGCCAAAATTTTTCTCATTTCCCCGGAGCGCAAACGCAAAGTAACGTAAGCGCCTTCCCGGGCAACCAGCTGTGCGGAAGAGCCTGCGCTGCGCATCATCTGCGCACCTTTACCCGGCTTCATTTCTACACAATGGATAACGGACCCCAAAGGGATATTGCGCAAAGGCAACGTGTTACCCGCTTTAATTGGCGCGTCAATACCAGAGAACAGCTGATCACCAGCTTTCACACCCTTAGGGGCAATAATGTAACGACGCTCACCATCCATGTACTTTAACAGGGCAATGTGGGCAGTCCGGTTTGGATCGTACTCAATCCGCTCAACGATGGCCGGGATGCCATCCTTGTTGCGTCGGAAATCAACAATACGGTAATGCTGCTTGTGACCACCCCCGCGATGACGGGTAGTGATCCGACCAGCATTATTACGCCCACCAGATTTGCTTTTCTTCTCCAGAAGAGGCGCGTAAGGCCGCCCCTTATGCAGATCAGTATTAACAACTTTAACGACGAAGCGGCGACCTGGAGAGGTCGGCTTGCACTTAACTACGGCCATACCTTAACTCCTTATTCCGCATCAGCAAAGTCAATTTCCTGACCCTGCTCCAGGCTAACGTACGCTTTCTTCCAGTCTGAGCGCTTGCCCATCCCGTGACGAGTACGTTTTGTTTTACCCTTGACGACAACAGTCTGAACAGACTTGACACCTACTTCAAACAGCTTTTCTACTGCTTTTTTGACTTCCAGCTTGGTAGCAGTCGTCGCAACTTTAAAGACGTACTGCCCGGATCGTTCAGCAACAACAGTAGCCTTCTCAGAAATATGCGGGCCAAGCAGAACCTGATAGATACGCTCCTGATTCATCCCAGCACCTCCTCAAACT
The DNA here is from genome assembly GCF_031528575.1 of Candidatus Sororendozoicomonas aggregata. Taxonomy (NCBI): domain Bacteria; kingdom Pseudomonadati; phylum Pseudomonadota; class Gammaproteobacteria; order Oceanospirillales; family Endozoicomonadaceae; genus Candidatus Sororendozoicomonas; species Candidatus Sororendozoicomonas aggregata. Next base: position 35,167 of record NZ_JAVLSP010000019.1, on the reverse strand, counting down.
TCTTGATGGCAGCCATGGTCATGATAACCTTCTCATGGGCAACAAGGCTGACCGGGTCAACACCCTGCACATCACGAACGTCTACATGAGGGATATTGCGGGCAGCAAGATACAGGTTCTGATCCACTTCATCAGCAACAACCAGCGCATTGTCTACGCTCAGCGTTTTCAGCCTGGCAACCATTTCTTTGGTCTTGGGCGCGTCAACAGTGAACTGCTCAACCACAACCAGGCGCTCCTGGCGAACCAGCTCGGACAGAATAGAACGCAGAGCACCACGGTACATCTTCTTGTTCAGTTTCTGAGTGTGATCCTGAGGCCTGGACGCAAACGTTTTACCGCCCCCGCGCCAGATTGGGCTACGAATAGTACCCGCGCGCGCGCGACCAGTACCCTTTTGACGCCATGGCTTACGTCCACCACCATTTACGTCACTACGATTCTTATGAGCACGCGTGCCTTGACGACTGCCCGCCATAAAGGCAACAACAGCCTGATGAATCAGGGATTCATTAAATTCAGCACCGAAAGTCAGATCTGAGACCTGAACAACGCCGGCACCTGTTACATTCAGTTCCATAGTCACTCCCCTCAGGCGCTAGCTTTTACTGCTGGCTTAACGATTACGTCAGCGCCTGCAGCGCCAGGTACTGCACCTTTCACCAACAGCAGACCTCGCTCAGCGTCAACGCGAACGAGCTCCAGGGACTGAACAGTTTTCTTTTCAGCACCCATGTGACCAGCCATTTTCTTGCCTTTGAAGACACGGCCAGGTGTCTGACACTGACCGATAGAGCCAGGCGCACGGTGAGACAGGGAGTTACCATGGGTAGCATCCTGCATGCGGAAGTTCCAGCGCTTGACCGCACCCTGAAAACCCTTACCCTTGGAGCGCCCGGTAACATCTACCTTCTGACCTGCCTCAAACAGATCCACGCCAATCACATCACCCGGCTTGTATTGAGCCTTGGCATCTGTGCGAAATTCCCACAGACCACGACCTGCCTCAACACCCGCCTTAGCGAAGTGACCAGCAGCTGGCTTGTTCACACGACTGCCTTTCTTGGCACCGATTGTCACTTGAATAGCATTGTATCCATCCGTTTCCTCAGTTTTAACCTGAGCGACGCGGTTGGACTCAATCTCAATCACCGTGACCGGGACAGAAACACCGTCTTCGGTAAAAATGCGGGTCATACCGCACTTTTTTCCGACTAATCCAATAGTCATTTTAACCTCTCTCGTGTACGGGGCTATCACCCACTATGGCCGCTCATTTCAAAGCGTTACACAAACGGCCAGGGGCAGCGCCAAACCGGTACAATGCCTCCCAACCAAACACCACCTGTAAAAACATGCCCGTATTACAAACGATGAATTGCGCAAACTGAACAGCGCCCATGACCAGCATTAACCGAGACTGATCTGCACTTCGACACCAGCCGCCAAGTCGAGCTTCATCAGTGCGTCTACGGTTTTTTCGGTGGGCTCAATAATATCGAGAAGACGCTTGTGCGTACGGATTTCATACTGATCGCGCGCATCTTTGTTCACGTGCGGAGAAATCAGAACCGTAAAGCGTTCTTTTCGTGTTGGCAACGGGATCGGGCCATGCACCTGAGCACCAGTACGTTTCGCAGTATCAACAATTTCCTGCATGGACTGATCAATCAGGCGATGGTCAAAAGCCTTCAGGCGTATACGAATTTGCTGAGCTTGACTCATCTTGTTCTAACCATGTAATAAAGAACTTGATCCGAGCGAACCATGTCACCAGGACAAAAGGCTGGCTATTTTACAAAGCACAAAAAGGGCTGTCAACACAACCCCCCTCTGTGTCGCAGGGAAATCTTATTTGGCGCTAAACTTCCGGCTCTATCTCCGGGGCAAACAGCCTGAGCACCTCCAGGAGCCTGTCGGACTTAAGACCAGGAGCCTGTCCGAGAATAGCGCCCGTAGCGAGGATGGCAGAAAATTGAGGATAAAAAGTCGGAAATTTTTAGTGAATAGTGGTTCTATTTGCTAAAAATTTCCGACTTTTTAGACCAATTTGCTGCCACCGCAGTAGGGCAGTCTATTCTCGGACAGACTCCTAGACATTACTGTAATTAAATCCATTACCCGCTGTAACAGCACCCTACCGCGCCGAAGAGTAATACGGCGTTTTATTCGCGAGACGCTGCTCATAAACGCCAATACGCCTTGCCAAAAAGCGCCATGATTTTTTCGCTGAAGGAACATCGGTGGTAACAACCTTAAATAGCTGATTACAATCCGATTGAGATGACAGCTCGTGGCACTGAATCGCCAGATTATTACTGATTTTTCCCCAGTTCGTTACCAAACGCTTGGCAGCCAGCGATAACTTACTCATATACTGACTGTATGACTGTAGCAATAAAACCGCTTGTTTCAAGCTGGCTAATAATGGGTCAATGTTATCAAGCTCTCTATATAATGCTAACTTCTGCTGGTTATTCCTATCAATGACCATTGCATTTTCAGAGCACCCGGACAACGCAAGGTAATCATAATTCAAATTGTGATGGCCCATTGATCGCTGAACAATAATCAACCCCTTAAGCTCTGGTGCTGAAAGCGTTTGAACAACCCAATCATCTAAATTCTGCCGTATGGTTTCTTCCTGTAAATCCAGCGCGGTCATCACAACCAAAGCGTGTGCCTGGCGATTTCCCAGAGATTGCGTGTACTCATCAAGCTTGCCTGACAATGCCTGATAAAAACCAGCAGCCTCCCTGGATAGCAACTCAATTTTTTCATACAAAATGCGTGATGACGCATAGCGCCTGACAAAAGTCGTATTAATACCTTCAACAAGACCGGCAACGGTCTTTCTTGCTTCACCATCAGGTTGCTGACAGTTAATAATCTGGGCACTGCTTCTTATTTGCTCTTTTGCTGTTTTTTTGCTTTCTGTCAACATATAAGCTAGCTGTGGTGACAACTTTTTTTTATAAAACGAAACCTGCTTTTGATTCTCCTCAAAAATCCTCCAGGCACTTTGCATTAGATTTAACTCAGCATTCTTGGCACTCAAGGCAAAATCTTGAACGACGATGGATGCATAACCCTCCAGCAGCATACCGTAAAGCGTAATATCATTGAGGACTGATTGCAGGTGCAAGGGGGAGAATCGATTTGAACCAGACACTGACATAACATGAACAGTCATTGCGCTTGCCCTTTATTTATGGTGATTAATTTATTATTGCTCGTTGTTTGTCGTATTTATGAAATATTTATTATCTCACTAATAACAACCATAAATGACATCACCCGATCCTTATATGCTTTATTAACCTTCCCAGACCAGTGCCGCCGAACAACTTATATAGCACTCGACCCAGGAGCCTGTCCGAGAATAGACTACCCTACTGCGGTTGCGATAAATTAGTCTAAAAATTCCTGCCTCTTCATCAAATAGCCCCGCTATTCTCCTCAGAAGCAGAAGTTTTTATCCTCAATTTCTCGTAATCCTCGCTACGGGCGCTACTCTCCGACAGACTCCTAGTATAACAGGGTTAAAATTAACACCGGGTCAAGTGCATTTATACAAACAAAACCCGGAAGAGCAATAGGTGAAAGTACGTAAAATATAACCCAGAGTAATAGAAGTGTTCTTTCTAACCCGGATATTTCATAAACTGCCCTGAGAATTGCGCGGAACCTTGCGGCTCTAAGGGATTTTGCGAAGGAGCGCCGTACCGGGGAGTACGGTTGACTGAGCAAAACTCCCTTAGAGCCGCAAGGAGCAAGCAAGGCCAGGAGCATGTTTATGAAATATCCGGGCTAACTACAGTAATGAGTATGACAAGCAGGAGCAATAACCAGTAAAGCCTGCTATTGCGAGGCGTTTCACCAGAGGGCTGGCGTTCAGATTGTCAGCGTAAAGCATAAGTAAAGAATGCCATTAGTATAAAATCCAGGAGCCTGACCGAGAATAGCGCCCGTAGCGAGGATTACGAGAAATTGAGGATAAAAATTTCTGCTTCTGAGGATAATAGTGGGGCTATTTGATGAAGAAGCAGGAATTTTTAGACCCATTTATCGCAACCGCAGTAGGGCAGTCTATTCTCGGACAGGCTCCTAGAGCCAGGACTGGCCCCTTAAACGCAGTTCGGGCTCGGCCTGAAGGGCTTCCAGATGGTTTTTAACGGCCTGCGCATCTTCTTCATTGGCGGGTAATACACCATAAATAAGAGGGCACGTTTTATTCACTGTTTTAAAATGCGCCAAAGCGTCGGCCATTGCTTCTGCTGAAATACTGAAAAGCTTCCTCCTCTCATCATCGCCAGAACCTGAAAGCATATATTGATCAAAAAGAACGGGGATTAACAGGCACTGATCCGCGTATTTTTCTGCTGCCTCCCTCAGCACCTCTATATAACAGTCAAATAGCTTGTGATACATATCCATCTGGCTGCGTTTTTTATCTTCATAGTTACTGCTTCCCGGGCCTACAATATGAAAGACAGCGCCTGTTTTGCGCTCTTCCATCTTGTAAGCGGGTGTAACGACAATATCGCCAGTATGAAACACACGCTCTTTATACCGGCCTAACTCTTTTCTACAGGCCTCTTGTAATTTTTCGCCGCTTTTTTCATTAAGTGCCTGGTCAAAATCACTGACTTTACCGGAACCACCTTTACCCCATAATTTCTCACTTGCGGCCCTGACGATCACATTAGGTCTGTCGAGCTCTTTAATAAAGTCAAATAAATCAACGTGGGGGGCGACCAGCTGAAGCTCGCCGTTTATTAATACCTCTTTTACGCTTTCAAACTCATGCAAGTCCACAGCTAAAGGGGGGGTTTGCACCGACCTGTTCGATGCCACTGCTGACGGTTCTGTTATCACCGTCTCAGCATAAGACGGCCTCACTAATGGCTGGTGTTGATCAACGGTTAGGGTTGGCTCCTCATCTTCATTAACGGTATTTACCTGTTGGGCAATCCCCGGCATTTTAGCAGGGTTTTGGAAGACCGCTGTCTGATGTTCTGGCATAAGGGCTGAGTCATTATCAGAAGGGAATTCATAAGACAGGTCGCTATTTTTCCCTTTCCCGGCTGCATTAACACTGTCCATAAAAGCATCAAACCCCGGTATCTGATCGTAGTCGTTTTTATTGGCGTTTATATGCGCATATATGGCATCAACAGCACTGGGGTTATCGTAAGCTATAGCCAGATAAAGCAAGTTCTCTGCGGGATGTTCAGAAAAGCCATAGACGTCACTATTGAGTAACTGTGACATCTCCTGAAATGTTACCCACTCAGCTTTATCCACCAGCCTTCGTTTCATTGCATCAATGGTCAAAAAGTGAATATGCTCATCCAGATAACGGATTGCACAGTGATAATTTTGACGATTAGCTGCCCCGGCTGTGCTTTCCAGGCGTTGTATCAATGCCTCTTTACAGGCGACACAGTGCTCTTTTGTGACGCGATGGCGCGACAAAGCAAAGCAGCTCTGAAGGGCTATGCTAATCGCCCTTTCATCTGCTGCCTGCTCCACCAGCTTGACTACAGGCAGGCTGCCGTCAGGAAGCGCGGTAAAAAAGTTAACGCCCTCTTTAAGCGCTGCCTTGAATGTTTCACCCTGAAGATATCCGGGTATTTGCTGATCTAGCGTTGCACTTTGCTGATTAACCGCTTTTGCTTTATCCAGCGACGCTAAAATACTCCCCCCCTGTTGGCACTGAGCTCTTAATGCTTCAGCCTCTTCATCAGAAAGAGAAAACCCAACGTGAATGAACTTTTTCTGCAACTCATCATAGTGCTCTTTATCATCTTGACGACAGCACCTCTGCAACGCTTGCATGAAAGCTTCTCTGGCTTTTACTTTATCAGCATACTCCATAGTAAAATCAACATCTCTGGCAACAATGTCCTTGTCAGAACCCGGTTCACGCCACTGGCGTAAATAATTGACTAAAGCTTTGCTGGCAACATCAGCCCGAACTTTTAGCAGCTCACCCTTGCGGTATTCATACTCCTGTTTGGTTAGCGCCGGATTGTGTTTTTGATTTTCACTCAGCGTTTCACCTAAAAGCGGGTCATCTAAAAGCTGGCCTTTTTTATCCCGTGGCATGGATGTTTCCAGCCTACCTATAAGGGCAGATATATCATTTACATCCTGCCCATCGGCAGACGATGCCCATTGCTTAAGGAACTCCGACTTTAACTGATGATTTCTTTTATTAATCAGTCTTTCAATAAAGCTTTCATTCTTTGCTCCCTGCCTTAACTGACACCAGGGACTGCGCCCCTGGGACAAATACTGCTCAACCAGGCGGGCCATATTATCCTGTTCGTCGCCAACCTGTCCCTCACCCACTCCTTTAAAGTTCTCGGTATATCCCCACAAGTGACGATTTACATCGGTCATTTCAGGATTATTGTACGTCCATTGCCTTTTTTCCACAGGCGACGAAGTCAGTGGACTGGGCTGATGCGCAAAAGGTAACTCAGTACCGGGGTTAATCAACACTTCATCCATAAAATCCGCTTTACTGGTTTGTGACGCACTCTCATAACCCGTATCGTCCTGATTTGGTGACACCGGCCTTTGCCGATTGTTTCTATGCACATTCTCACTGCTCGCGCTGTTAGCCGCGCGATAGGGTTGCAGGTATTTATAGACACTCTGCTCCAAAGGCATTGAAAGAAACAAATGATCCAAAGGCCAATACTCCCTGCTCGAATCAGCTACGGTGCCTGTTTCCACTGACGGACTTCCCACAAAGTCACTCAATGGTGACTCCACTGACAAAGGGAGATGTTGCGTAATATCAAGATTACGCCTGTGCAGCTCCTCGCCGAAGCGACTCAGTTCTGCGTGGCTTTGTATGGATTGTTGTTCAAAGTATTCTATTCGTGCTTCAGGGTCTTCCAGACATGCGGGGTCTGTCTGCTCAAGCCATGCGCCTATAGCAACAGGGTCGGTTTGACCCGCTCCATCTCGATGATGTAGCACAACACCTGCGGGCAACTCTGCCGCCCCATCGTCCCTTGCACTGACTAATGACTCATTCACTATTTTGCCCATTTCAGAGTGGGCAGCATGCAATAAAGCGTGTTCGGTATTGCTGATTAAATCGTCTGATGTCATGGAATCAGGGAGGATCTTTGCGTCACGCTTCCTGATGGGCAAATTATCATAGTCGGGTGAGCCATTTTCTATATACCGGGTCGTTTGATCACTGCCTGTATCAGACGCTGGTACCGTGTACATAGAGCCTGCTTGTATGCCTGTTGCAATGGGCTTTGAACCATCCATAACTCACCTCATCCTTGTGTCCTGTGATTTATTGTTTTGATTCTGGCGATGCCTGTTCACTCACTAACAGGCAAGTCAAAATAAAAAATACACCCTCCAGTTTCTGAACAAAGCACGCCTATCTTGCCATCGTGTTCTTCTATAATCCGTTTGCTGATGGATAACCCCAGCCCTGTGCCGGAAGCCTCTTTGTTGGCTCGGGTTCCTTCCACCTGATAAAAAGGTTCAAAAACCTTTTTTTGCAGTGCCTGAGGAATGCCTCTGCCATAGTCTTTCACACAAACCCGGACAACACGGCTTTGCTGGTGTAATTCTGTGTAGATATCAATCTTATTGCCCTCACCTGAAAATTTTGCCCCATTGGACAGAAAGTTAGAGAGCACCTGGTGCAGTCGGCATTCATCGCCCTTAACAACAATATTTTTTCCTGTGACGCCCTTCACAAACGCACCCTTCATAAACGCACCCTTCACAAACGCACCCTTCACAAACGCAACACCGTGATGGGCCGCGTAGCTGCTATTATCAACAATGGCTTTATCAATAAGCGCCTCAAGATCAAGGGGCCGGAACGTCATTGAAAAGTGACCTTCCGCAATTTTTTGCATATCTAAAATATCATTCACAATCGTTACAATGCGCCTTGTATTGGACTGAGCAATAGCCAACAATTGCCGGACAGAAGAACTCCATTGTGGATGCCACTGCTTTTCTATTAAATCAAGGCTGCACTGAATAGAGGTCAATGGCGTACGAAGCTCGTGATTTACCGTTGACACAAAACTGTCTTTCATTTTTTCAATGCGCTTTCTCTCAGTGATATCCCGCAACGATCCAATAAGCACTGGGTCTTCAGCATCATCCAGGCGACTGAGAGTCAGCGACATGTCTAAATGCCTGCCGACAGCAGAAACCACATGAATATCTGTACGAATTTTACGTTTGACCCGGCTATGCGCACCGTGCAGTTTATTAATATAACCAGCAAGCCTTTCCTTATTGACCATAAACTCACTTAAACTCCTCCCTGGCAATGTTCGCGTTAAAACGCCCAATGCTTCACCCATGGACTGGTTACAATTCAAGATGACGCCGTCATTGTTTAAGGTGAACAAACTATCGAGGGTATTATCAAAAATACGTTGCAACTGATTTTGTCTTTCTTTAAATGCTTTCCCCTTTTCCAATTTTACTTGCTGAAAAGGCGTCACATCACGGTACACACTCAAGCGTCTGACCGGGATACCGTGTTCATTATGTTCCAGTAACGTACGACAATGAAGCCAAAGCAAAGAACCATTCTTATGCCAATAACCTGCCGTGTGCTCAGTAAAGGGATACGCCGAGTTTGTGTGCTGCTGTGCTTCACAATTTTGGGAACCTGACCCGTTCTCCAATAAAGCGGTATATTCTGACAACAGGTGCTGCCTTCTGGCAGGGTCATACCCGAGCATGCGCCAGAAGTGAGCGTTCATCCACAGGTGCTCGGTATTTTGTAAATCATGATACCCCAGGCCATCCAATACACAACTTTCCAAAAAACACAACACTTTGGGGTCAGTGCTGACCTTTCGATAAAATTCCTTTTGCAGGTAATGGGGATCCTGTGCCTTCATGGGTAACTATTTTGGTGATTGCATGGCGCTATGGCGCTCCCAGAAGGTGTTTATCAGTCCCGCTAATTCATCCGGGCTAAACGGTTTCACAATAACCCCTGCTGAACCAAGCTGCTGATAATGATTAACCTCATGCTGCTGAACCTTGGCTGTGATAAAAACAATGGGCAGGGATTGATAAGCTGGTTTTTCCCGAAGCTTATTATACAAGGCAATGCCATCCATGCCCGGCATCATGACGTCCAAAAGTACCATTTGGGGCTCTATATCATCTGCCATAGCCAGGGCTTCTTCCCCACTGCTGGCCAGTGTCAGTTCAAAGCCATGCAAGGATGCCAGAGATAGCTGGACTAACTGCTGAATGTCCTGGTCATCTTCCACATAAAAAATACGTTTAAGCATCATTGGCGGGTCATCTTGTCTGGGTTCATTGCTGTGCTATCGGCGAGAATCAAATGGACTGGAGCAGATGCTATTAAGAACCTTGCGCGCCTGCCGAAAGGAAAGACAGCACCTGAAAATAAACGACAATGAAAAGCACCAGGAATTACAGCCAGCACTTTCATGCTTTACAGCAACGGTATCTTGATAACCTGGATAGATCCTGTGCATTTTTTGAAGACAGCCTGTCATTTATGCAGACAGGCTGCCTGGATCATAAATCCTTTGATGCGGTTAAGCTTGAAGCGACCAATCTTGTGGGTTCAGGTAAAAGCTATGGGTTTGCCTGTATATCCGATGCGGCTGATCTGTTGCTCACTATGCTCAAACACCTCAAAGCCCGTTATGGCAATGATATTGCCTTACCTATCGAAGAGCAGGAGCACCTGGCAGTGCTGACTCTGGCAATGCTGGTGGTCATTCGAAAAGTGCGTGCCGGTGAAATCATGCCAGAAAAACTTCAGGCCCAGAGCCTTTTTTTTGACCCGCCGGTCAAATCACGCCTTAACCACCTGGCAAACCCAACACCATCGGGACAAACAGCCTCTCCTTCAGACCCCCCTCTGAAAGCCAATAAACGCAGATTTTGGCACTGGCTTACTCGCAGCAGGTAGTATCCCTTTCACTTTGTTACAATAGCCCCTCCATTAACGAGCTGATAGAAACTATGAAGCGCGAACTGGCAATTGAGTTTTCACGTGTGACAGAAGCTGCTGCCCTCGCCGGTTACAAATGGCTGGGCAGAGGCGATAAGAACAGCGCAGATGGCGCCGCTGTTGAAGCCATGCGTACTATGTTGAATAAAGTGGACATCCAAGGCGATATTGTCATTGGAGAAGGTGAAATAGATCAGGCACCCATGCTGTTTATTGGTGAAAAGGTCGGCTCTGGTAAAGGCGAGCCCCTTGATATTGCCGTTGACCCCATCGAAGGAACCCGCATGACCGCCATGGGCCAAAACAACGCCATTGCCGTGCTGGCCGCCGCAGAGAAAGGCGCTTTTCTCAAAGCACCTGACATGTATATGGAAAAGCTGGTCTGTGGGCCGCAAGCCAAAGGCGTTATTGACTTGAATACGAATTTAGCGACGAACCTGAAGAATGTTGCCAAAGCCCTGAACAAGCCTTTAAACGATCTCACTGTTATTACCCTGGCCAAACCCCGTCATGACTCAATGATCAATGAAATACAAACCATGGGGGTTAAAGTCTTTGCCATTCCCGACGGCGATGTCGCTGCTTCCATTTTGACCTGCATGCCTGACAGTGAGGTGGATATGATGTACTGCATTGGCGGCGCGCCCGAGGGGGTAATTTCCGCGGCCGTTATTCGCGCCCTCGGTGGAGATATGCAGGGGCGTCTCATTTCCAGGGATCAGTGCAAAGGTGACACCCCAGAGAATCGTGCCATCGGCAACAAAGAACGTGTTCGCTGCCAGAGTATGGGCGTTACTGTTGGAGAGAAGCTGACACTCAATGACCTGGTAAGCTCTGATAATGTGGTTTTTTCTGCCACGGGGATTACCAAAGGCGATCTGCTCTCAGGTATCCGTAGGGATGGGAATATTGCCCACACCGAAACACTGGTCATTCGCGGTAAATCTCGCACCATTCGCCGTATTCAGTCCAGTCATTTTCTGGACCGTAAGGATAATGATATAAAACAAGTTATTTTATAATTTTATGATTTTATAACAATGAGGCATGCAAGGATGCATTATTTGGCCTTTGGGTTGTTAGCCGTCTTCCTCAATAGCAATAGCGCGACGCTTATGGCGGCTCCCGTTTATAAAAAACAAAAAGAGCACTGGTATCAGGAGGTCTGGTGTCAAGGCAAAGGGGGAAAAGTCGAGTACAAATTAAAAGACGGTCGGCGGGTAGACTGCCTGACCGACACCCATGCCATCGAAATGGAGTTTGCCCGTAACTGGCCAGAGGCCATTGGTCAATCCCTCGACTACAGCATGCTCACCACCAAACAAGCCGGTATTGTACTCATTTTGCAAAGTGATAAAGATGAAACTCACTGGCAGCGAATGAACCAACTGATCAACCATTATCAATTACCCATCACTGTCTGGAAACTCGGGCCTTAACAGAGCTGTTCATGACCTTTTACGCGCTGCAACCGCTGATAAAAGCCGCTTGTTTCAGGCTTTTGGAAGTTTGTAACAAAAGATATTCAGTTTGTTTTTCACCCAATAACCCAGGCGTTTATGCGTTATATCTGCCATAATATTTTCAGAATTCTTGATATGTATTATTTTCGGTTTCCCGCCGTTTACGTACTATTGAAACGAAGCGACGATTTTGCCTGTATCATTGTTGATAATGTTAAAATCCTGGGAGCTGTGCCTGAATGCACACCCGTGCTTGATTGAAGAAGCATAATGTACGGTTACATATTTTACTTCAGTTTCATATTTGGTAGTGCATGAAGCCGGATTATACACGCCGTACATGCAGTCCCCGTGGCCACTGGGTTTAAGTGTATAGCCATTTTTTGAGTAATGTGGGTTACCTGTGGGTATCAGATTATAAATATGCAATCTATCATCCGAGCTATAAGCGTTAGCCATGATGAATAAGGTCAAGATCCCAGTTATAAAAACAACCGGTTTGGTTGCCATGAACTTTACAGCGCGTAAGATAGACTTAATGCCCATGATGTACTCCTGCTGTCTATGACAAAGCGATGAAAGGCCAACTTCCGCAACACCACTACAGAAAAGGGATCTCCTGTAACCACTTAATTGCCTGAGCTGAGAATAACGCTATTCTCAAAAGAGCATTAACCTCGTTCCCTCCCCTGCATAGTAATGCCTACCTTTTTCACCATAAGCGACATACCGCTAGGAGGCTGTCGGACTTATGCGTTACCAGGCGGAGCGTGGGAACGAGATAAAAAATAGCTTGTTAAAATTGGTAACAATAGATATTCAGTTTTTGTAACAAAAGATATTCAGCTTGTTTTTCACCCAATAATCCGGGTATTTCCCCGTTACATCTGCAATAATATTTTTAGACCTCTTGAGCCCTTTTAAATACGGGTCCCCGCCGAATATGTACCATTGAAGCGTAGTGACGATTTTGCCTGTATCGTTGTTGATAATGTTAAAATCCTGGGAGCTGTGCCTGAATGCGCACCCGTGCTTGATTGAAGAAGCATAATGTACGGTTACATATTTTACTTCAGTTTCATATTTGGTAGTGCATGAAGCCGGATTATACACGCCGTACATGCAGTACCCGTGACCGATGGGTTTAAGCGCATAGCCATTTTTCGAGTAATGTGGGTTACCTGGGGGTATCAGATCTTCAATGTAAAGGTAATCATCCAAGCTATAAGCGTTAGCCATGATGGTTAGGGTCAAGAGTCCAGTTATAAAAACAACCGGTTTGGTTGCCATGAACTTTCCAGCCCGTAAGATAGACTTAATGCCCATGATGTACTCCTGCTGTCTATGGAGCCTGACCAAGAATAGACTGCGCTACTGCGGTTGCGATAAATTGGTCTAAAAATTCCTGCTTCTTCATCAAATAGCCACGCTACTCTCCTCAGAAGCAGAAATTTTATTCTCAATTTCTCGCAATCCTCGCTACGGGCGCTATTCTTGGACAGGCTCCTGGTGGCGTGTGCGTTATCAAGTGGAGCGTGGGAACGAGATAAAAAATAGTTTTTTAAAATTTGTAACAATAGATATTCAGTGTTTGTCACATAAAGATATTCAGCTTGTTTAGCACCCGATGTTTTAGGTATCCCTTCGTTTCTACCACAATATTTTCAAAATTCTTGAGTCTTTTTATATGCGGGTCCCCGCCGAATATGTACCATTGAAACGTAGCGACGATTTTGCCTGTATCATTGTTGATAATGTTAAAATCCTGGGAGCTGTGCCTAAATGCACACCCGTGCCAGATTGAAGAAGCATAATGTAAGGTTACATACTTTGCTTCGGTTTCATAACTGGCAGTGCATGAAGCCGGATTATACACGCCGTACATGCAGTCCCCGTGGCCACTGGGTTTAAGTGTATAGCCATTTTTCGAGTAATGTGGGTTACCTGGGGGTATCAGATCTTCAATATAAAGGTTTTGATCCAAGCTATAAGCGTTAGTCATGATGGATAAAGTCAAGACCCCAGTGATAAAAACAACCGGTTTGGTTGCCATGAACTTTCCAGCGCATAAGATAGACTTAATGCCCATGATGTACTCCTGCTGTCTATGACAAAACGATGAAAGACCAACTTCTGCAACACCACTACAAAAAAGGGGTCTCCTGTAACGCAATGAGGGGGGGCAAGGTTTTGAGTGTTGTCAACGTCTTTTACTATAGTAAAAAACAGCAACTTACATGGAGAAAACTTATTTTGTCGGTGTGATATTCATGTCATTTAGTTATGATGAGGTATTTCATTTTAAGGAAAGCTATTTTTAAGAAGCTGTCCATGCGCTTTTATGCGCCACAACCGTTCACAACCGTCGTATGTTTTAAGCTTTTCTTCGTTACCGGCAACACACTTAATAAATTGCTTGACCTGAGAATAGCGCTATTCTCAATAGAACATTCATATCAGGGCAGCACCGCTTGATTACTTAAAGAGTAAAGAGCGCGCCCTGGGTCAGAGGCAGTGAAGTCAGTGATGAGTACAGCCATTAAAGTCAGGGCGATAACGACATTAAGCTCCACGATTGAGTTCTACGATTTTGCGTTATTTCTATTTTTGGCGCCTGTTATCAGCCAACACTTTTTCCCTGACGCCAGTCATCTTGGCTCAATTATGCCAGCACTGCTGGTTTATTTTGCGGGCTATCTGGCAAGGTTTGTTGGCGGGCTTTTTTACAGTCATTTTGGCGATGTGTATGGCAGAAAAAACAGCTATATGTACTCCATCATCATTATTTCCATGGCCACCTTTGCCATTGCTTTGCTGCCGGGGTATGAAACATGGGGCGTGGCCGCACCTGTGCTGCTGCTGTTATTACGGATTATTCAAGGATTATCCATAGGAGGAGAGGTGCCCGGCGCACTGACATTTGCCGCTGAGCATAGCCAGCCGGGGCAAAGGGGAATGGTAACTGGGTTAATCATTGCCGGTTTGACCTTGGGTACTGCTTTCGCTTCAGGTGCCATGTCCGGTTTATATTTCGTACTGGGGGATGAGAACGTCAGGCAGTGGGGATGGCGTCTTGCTTTTTTACTCGGTGCCATAATGGGGGCAATCAGTTTATGGCTTCGGTTTTCACTCTCGGAAACACCCGCTTATCAACAGTTAAAAAATGAAATGGATAAAACCAGGGTACCCCTCAAACGATTGGTTCATGATCATAAAATGGCTCTGGTGAAAGGTATTTCTATTGCCACGGTACCGGCACTGTGTTTTAGTGTGCTGTTTTTTTTACCCCGTCTTCAGGGGCATTATTTACATACCCCCATGAGTGACGCCTTTTCACTGAGTTCTCTGTCTCTTTTTATGCTTACCCTTTTAGCGCTGTTTACCGGTTATCTGTCTGATAAAGTGGGGCGTGTGCCAATGATTAAGGGCGGCGCATTGATTGTTCTGATTTTTTTTCCAACGGGCATCCATTTTTTATTGCAAGGCAATCTGCCGGGTGTCTTCGTTTTGTCACCGCTGTTATTGGGGGTGGCGGCACTCAATGGCACTTATGAGGCGGCTATTGTCGAGTTGTTTCCAACGCATACACGCTACTCGGGTGTCGCTTTTTGTCACAATGCGTCGTTTGGTATTATTGCAGGTCTCAACCCCCTTTTATTGGAGTGGTTCTGCCGTCAGGGGTTATTTTATTTAATGGGTGTTATTCCGGCATTGTTTGCTCTGTGGTTGCTATGCCTGTCTGTTCGTTGGCAAGAAAGGAATAAAGCCTCCCTGGAGAGTTTTTAATCAAGCACCCCATAACAAAGCTATTCACCTTAATTATTATTGAGATTGTTGAGCAGATGGTTAAATTGACATAGTTATTTCTTATGCTATGATTTTGGACGGTAAAAATAGTGTCTGCCAAGGTGTTTCGCATCAAGATTTAGTCATTTAAAACAAATTCGTTGCAATAAAATTTTTATAACGATGAATTTGAGTTTATTTTATTATTCAATACCTTGGACAGGTTTTGACAACCCTCCCGCATCCCCGGAGGATACGGGCTAAGGCATAAAACGAATGTGAGGGTTTGTTTTATAACAGCCATGAGTTGGAGAGCGCAATTATTTGTGAAACGCCTCCCTGTTATATTGTTTGTCGTATTTTTATTAATAAAATAAATAAAGGTGATGGCTATGATAAAAGTAGGCTTAATTCTTCTATGCTTGTTCAGCTGTTACTCTATGGCTGATGGAATGGGATTCTATATAACAGGCATTTCTTACCATCTCGGTAAACAACCCAATAAAGATGAAATCGCGTCAATAGAATCAAATGGTGGTAAAGTTTATGATTTCCCAAGAAAGATAGGAAATGATTGCACGTTTATTTTTAACCCTGGCATAGGCATTTCCTATAATTATTCAGCGGGAAAAAAAGACGGACTTTCCCTGGAAACTGTTGGCCTGTTTTTTCAGGATTGTATGAAAGAAATGGCCTATGTTTTAGGCTCTGGCCCAAGGTACAGATACTTTTTTACAGAAAGCTGGTCTGCTGATGCCGATATTTTACTTTCAGTGTACCGCTCAAATGACTGGGATAATGGTAACTATAATACGTCCCTTACTTTATTTCCTTCTGCAGGCGTTAATTACCATTTTGATAATCAGTGGTCATTTGGCATTAAAGCAACATACAGCCCACGACAACAAAAACACTCTTCTCTTTCTAGTGATAAAGGCCTTATTTTTTCCTATGCATACATTGGTTATTATTTTTAGGAAGTGTGTGTAACTTCATTTGTCTTGTTTATTGAGTTTATCAAGCTGCTCCCATAAATC
Organism: Candidatus Sororendozoicomonas aggregata; assembly: GCF_031528575.1. Taxonomy (NCBI): domain Bacteria; kingdom Pseudomonadati; phylum Pseudomonadota; class Gammaproteobacteria; order Oceanospirillales; family Endozoicomonadaceae; genus Candidatus Sororendozoicomonas; species Candidatus Sororendozoicomonas aggregata. The sequence goes on along the minus strand of NZ_JAVLSP010000019.1, from coordinate 18,869 downwards.
ATCAAACTCTGGCTCATTGAGTACCCGATTGATATGGGCAAAAGGGTCTGGCGGTTGGTTAACCGTTGTAGCGTTACTCTGTCTATCTAACTCATCAAACTGACCCCACAAACCTGCAAACTGCTGATCATTGAGCACTTGGTTGACATGGGTAACAGAAGGGCCTGATCCTTGACTAAAGGTTGTAACCGTTGCCCCAGGGTGCCGCTGCGTGGTGATTGTGGCAGTCGTGGTTGGGGTTGTTACTTGAGATGCGGTGGTAAAAAAATTTCGGCTTATCGCCTGTGTCTGGGTCACACGGGTGGCAAACTGTCCACCAGGTATCTGCTCCTGGCTGGTTGACATAAAGCTGGAAGCACCTCTGGCATGTACTACATTTTCCGTGTGCCACACATACGTTTTAAATTCTGCAAACCTCATACCGCAAGTCCCGCAGAAGTACTTTCCAACCGTATGCTGCTCTCGTACGTGCCTGTTGAGACTGCCCGATTGTGTATAACGATTTCCGCAGTATCGGCATACGTGATTTTTAACATGCGTATGGGTCACCATATGCTGAGCGAGGGTGCTCTCTGATCTACAAACTTGAAAGCAAATATGACAGATGTAATTATCAGACATGACATTCACACTGTAGCAGTAGGCGCGTTTCTGATAAGCGTAGTAAACGACATTATTCAATAAAACGACAAATAACTATAACACTGACTTTTAATAAATGATTATATGACAATTATCGTAAGATTTCAGGACGTCCATAAAAAATTAACTCTCTAACCAACGGGTCTACTTTTTACCTCTAATTCATTTTAACGGATTGACAGGGATACCCTTGACCCGAGCTGGCTGCTGCTTGATTGATGCTGAGACGACGTCTTATACCAATCGTCTTTCCCATCGTCTTTACCAACTACTTCAGGAGGTGAAAAACTATGCCGCAGAGAGTATAAGCGACGATTGATGCTTGCTATTAAGAGGCATTTTAACGCACTGACAGGGTTCATTTTGTCAGCATAAAGTGAAATTATAATCGTTATAAAAAACGACTGGGAGCCTGTCGGACTTATGCTTTCGAGCATAAAATTCTGGCCGCACTTCCTGGATTTCAGGCCGAAATTGTCTTAAGTCCGACAGGCTCCTCCTAGTGCATAGTCTTTGACGGACGATGTTGACGCTAATCAATGCCGTTTACCTGAAAATGTATAAAATCCGGCATCTGATTATCTCTCCTTATACTGGTTCGTATCCCATGAAAAAATCTATACTTGCTGTTTTGCTGGCTTCGATGGTGGCCCTGACGGGTTGTCAAAGCAACCCAACGACAAGTTCTTTTGATGATATGATGCCTGTTAATGAAGTGAAGTTTGCCTCCTTCAACGTCTCGTTTGCCCGAGACGGTGACGCAACTGAGAATTACCAGCGCTGGGTGCGCTACTTTCAACTGACGCCAGAGCAGCAGGATTCCCTGATTGCCCTGTGGAAAAACGACACAGCCACAGAAGAGGAACATCTGCTGGCTGAACGGGTCATTCAGATTCGTAATATCGCCGCCATTATCCAGCGGAACCGGCCCGATGTATTGCTGCTGACCGAGTTCAACAATGATGGCACCGGCACAGATATGACGGCATTGCAGGGATTTCAGGATAATTATCTGGGGGTAGCCCAAAGCCTGAACAGTGTTGATGGCAGCGATATGCTCGAACCCATCCACTATCCATTTGTGCACAATTACGCCACCAACACCGGCCTGTTACCTGACGACCCCACGCTTGATTTTGGCAACGACGGCGGCAAGAGACCTAATGGTGCTCACGGCTTTGGCTTTTACCATGGGCATTACGGCTTTGCCCTGATGTCGAAGTTTAAGGTGGACACCGCCAATACGCGTACGTTCCAGAAATTAAAATGGGCCGCTATGCCGGGGGAGACAGTCCCCACTATTCCATCGGCTGACGACCCGGATCATCCCTGCAAGGCAGAAGACCTTCCGGCAGGCATGGCTTGCGGCGACCCTTGGTACACCGACGCTGAGTGGCAGACGATCCGACTCAGTTCTAAAAATCACGTCGATGCTCCGATCATCATCCCCACAGCTCGTGGCAATAAAGTGATTCATGCGTTGATGTCTCACCCGACCCCAGCGGCATTCGATCCCATCGCCAGGCACAATCACTACCGTAACGGGGCAGAAAACAAGTTGTGGGTGAGCTACCTCAATAACGAGTCCTGGCTGATTGATGACAAGGGGAATTCCGGCGGCTTTACCGGTACCAACTTTGTCATCATGGGTGACTTGAATGCTGATCCGGCGTTTTCCGACAGTAAGAATTACGGTATTCGTGATCTAATGGATCATCCGAAGGTTAACCACGAGGTGAGTCATTCAACTGGCTCCTTTGTACCAACCAGTGAAGGCGCGCGGAAAGAGGACAATACGCAAGGGCACCCATACCCGCAAACCCGCACCAGTACCTTCGGGACAAGAGTCGATTATGCTGTACCTTCCACCAGTCTCGAGGTGGTTAATACCGGAGTTTACTGGCAGGCAGAGGGTCAGCCGGGTCGTCTGTTGTTCAACGATCCACGTGTTGGCGAAAGAGGCAGTGATAAGGAGGTTTCTTCAGACCATCGGTTTGTCTGGGTAACCGTCAAGGTGGATTGATCCGCACCCGATCATTCCATTTCCTAAGAGCCTGTCCGAGAACAGCGCCCTTAGCGAGGATTGCGAGAAGTTGAGGATAAAATTTCTGTTTCTGAGGAGAATAGCGGGGCTATTTGATGAAGAAGCAGGAATTTTCAGACCAATTTATCGAAACCGCAGTAGCGCAGTCTATTCTCGGACAGGCTCCTGGGGTGTGATGCTGGGCTGGTTACCCGGCATTACACTGCCCTCGAAACGCTAAAGAACCGTAATACTCTCTTTTAACGGGTTGATTGATCCCAAGCCCGATGCTGCGCTTGATTGATACTAAACGACGCCTTATACAACTGAGGTTGTTTGATTGTCGGGCCAGTTCAAACCATAGCTGATACGTTAATTATTTTTTTTTGGCTGATTTTTTGCCAATTGCTATGCGTTTGGGGACAGGTCGCTTTGTGGCTTTTTTACCCACTTTACCCACTTTACCCACTGAACGTTGAGGCAATGGGTTTCCTTTGTGGTAGATTTTTTTGCATCCTTGGTGCCCTTTCTTGTTTTGGTGTCTTTTCAGATTAGACATTGAAGTGAATAACTCTTTACACCTGGGTTCAGTGCACTCATATCCTATTCCCTCATGGACGTGTAGGTGTTTCCGCAGATTACTACATGAAGCGTATGACTTCTTACAACCGGCTACAGTGCAGTGATATCGCTTCCCCTTATGGAAGACTTCCACGTGCTCTTTCCGATGAGCATCTTGAGTGAATAACTTTTCACACCCATCAAAAGGACAGGCATACCATTCCTTCCCATGAACGCTTTTTTTGTGTCTATCAAGATTACCAAGCGAAGTGTATAACCTTGTACATCCAGCCACAGTGCAGGCATATCTCTCCCCTTTATGGAAGCTTGCTATGTGTCTTTCCAGTTTATTGGCCGTAGTGTATAACTTTCCACACCCATCTACGGTACAGGCATATTTCTTGGGTTCATGGATGTCTTTTATGTGCATTTTCAGATGTTTGGTCGAAGCGAGTAACTTGTTGCACTGGTCGCAATAAGCCTTTTTTTGGTTAGGCTTTTTTTTATGGGGCTGCTCATCATCAGGTTCAGCGCTTTTTCTTTTTCTACATTGAGTTATGTGCCTGCTGCAGGCTTGTGACGTTTGAAAAATTTCGGAGCAGTTATCACATAAATAAATAGTCTGCAAATAGCTTATATCTTCTCCTTGCAACAATTCTCCATTGAATAAATGCTCCACTGTATTATCAATAATAGTTGGTGAAATCAATGTATATTGTGTGTTGCCTGTTTGATCCGCTATGGATAACTGTGCTATCTCGCAACCTGTGATCGAGCTATCGAGGACAGCCTGAACAGCAGCACCTGGTTCAAGTTTACTCTCCAGGGCATAGTAAGTGGATTCTTGCCCATTATCAATTTTAACCACCGAAGGAGGTGTCTCTTTTTCTGGCAGACTATCAAGCCATTTTTCAAGTTTTTGTGAGTCTATCTGTTTAGTTATATCTTGCGGCTGGCACAACAAGAAATGTTCATTTATTTGACATTCAATAAAATTTATTTCACTTTCCTTTCGACCTTGCTCATCCTCGCTAGCTACAGCCATTTGACCAAGCAAAATCAGTAATAAGAAATATTTACTCAAATATAATCAGGGTTGCTTTTTATACAGATCTTACGCAGATAACCTGTTCTCCAAGATACCCTGTCTCCTTTGCTAAAAAATAGACGCTGGTTTTATTTGGCTGTCATCAACACTCAAGCTTTCACATCAAATCGGCCAGCCAGGGAATGTCCTACCAAAAGTAAACATCCACACTGAAACATAGAACGAATAGTGTAGTCACTTTAAAAAAATTTGCTTCGGATTTAGGGTCTTGTGTTAATAGAGATTGATAGCCATCATCTTTTTTATCACCGTATGAATTAAAAAACCGCTGGGCAGAGCGGTAGAAACAGCAAGGGGTGTTTGCTACTGCGAGCAAGCGCAAGCACCGCTAGCAGCCTGTGAGCGTAGCCAGGAGCCTGTCGGACTTAAGGCAATTTCGGCCTGAAATCCAGAAAGAGCGGTCATATTTTCCGATGAATTTGCTTAAATAGGTCAACTATTCGCACAAATCCATCGAAAAATCTGACTCGCTCTACTGAGTTTCATGCTCGAAAGCTTAAGCCCGACAGACTCCTAGAAAAGACGACTGGTAACTACCCGTCGAGCTGTTTGATTGTGGCAGCCACTTCAGCAATAGCCGAGGTATTCGTTATTTTCTTGATAATTTTTTTCTAACTGTTTTGCTAACTTTTTTGTGTTTCGGGGTGGGTCACTTCGCGGCTTTTTTGCCCACTGAACGTTGAGGTAATTGATTCTGTTTGAGATAGATTTTTTTGTGTCCCTGGCACCCTGTCCGGTTTTGGTGTCTTTTCAGTTGATGCGTCGTATAGAATATACTTATCACACCTGGGTCCATTGCAGGCATATCATATCACCTTATGGACCCTTTGCTGGTGTCTTCTCATATGACCAGCCTGCTTGAATAACCTTCCACACTCAGGGCAGGGATACCGTATCCCCTTATGGTCGCTTTCCTGGTGTGTTCTCAGAGAAGTCATCGAACTGTATGCCTTACCGCAGCTATCGCAGGTATATCGTTCCCCGTTATGCACGTTTTTTATGTGGTTTTTCAGATGAACAGCCTGCTTGAATAATTTTTCACACACAGGGCAGTCATATTGTTTCGGCTCATGAACGCTTTTTTTGTGTAACCACAGAGCACTGCCTGATGAGTATGACTTTTTGCACTGGTCACAATAAGCCTTTTTTTGGTTAGGCTTTTTTTTATGGGGCTGCTCATCATCAGGTTCAGCGCTTTTTCTTTTTCTACATTGAGTTATGTGCCTGCTGCAAGCTTGCGACGTTTGAAAAATTTCGGAGCAATTATCACATAAATAAATAGTCTGCAAATAGCTTATATCTTCTCGTTGCACCAGTTCTCCATTGAATAAACCCTCCACTGTAGTATCAATAATAGTTGGTGAAATCAATGTATATTGTGTGTTGCCTGTTTGATCCGCTAGGGATAACTGTGCTATTTCGCAACCTGTGATCGAGCTATCAAGGACAGCCTGAACAGCAGCACCTGGTTCAAGTTTACTCTTTAGAGCACAGTAAGTGGACTCTTGCCCATGATCAATTCTGACCACCGAAGGAGGTGTCTCTTTTTCTGGGAGACTATCAAGCCATTTTTCAAGTTTTTGTGAATCTACCTGTTTAGTTATATCTTGCGGCTGGCACAACAAGACATGTTCATTTATTTGACATTCAATAAAATTTATTTTATTTGCCTTTCGACCTTGCTCATCCTCGTTAGCTAAAGCGATTTGACCAAGCAAAACCAATAATAAAAAAAACTTATTCAACTATAAAACCAGGGTCATTTCTTACACAGACGCCCTGTCTCCTTTACTAAAAAATAGACGCTAGTCTTATTTGGCTGTCAGTGTTTATCATCAACACTCAAGCTCTCACTTCAAATCGGTCAAACGGTGATGGATTAAGCCACCTTTGAATACAAATACAGCAATAGATTGAATAGTATAGTCACTTTAAAAAAAGTTGCTTCCGATGCAGGGTCTTGTGTTAATAGAAATTGATAGCCATCATCTTTTCTATGATCATAAGAACTAACAAACCGGGCGGAACAAAACAGAAACGAGCAATGATGCCTGCTACTGTCAACAACTGCAACGCATCGCAGGAGCCTGTGAGCGTAAAGCGTAGTGAGAAAAACGGCTGGTATAACTTACCCGTCAGGCTGTTTGATTGTGGGAGCCACTTCAGCAATAGCCGAGGTGCTCGTTATTTTCTGGGTAATTTTTTGCTGGCTTTTTTGTGTTTCAGGGTGAGTTGCTTCGCGGTTTTTTTGCCCGCTGAGCGTTGAGGCAATGACTGTCCCTTTTGGCACTCCTTTTGGCAAATGTCTTTATATCCCTGGTGCCCTGTCCGGTTTTGGTGTCTTTTCAGATCGGTCATCATATCGAATAACTCTTTACACCCGCGTTCAGTGCAGGCATATCGTTTTCCCTGGTGGACGCTATTTATGTGGACTCTCAGATGCCCCGCCTGACTGAGCGACTTTCCACACCAGTCCACAGGGCAGCGAAATCGTTTCCCCAGATGGATGGTTTTTTGGTGTGCTCTCAGAGCACCCTCCGAACGGTATACCTTTTTACACTTGGGGTCATCGCAAGCATGCAGTATCCCCTCATGGATGCTTTTTACATGGACTTTCACATGAGCAGGCTGAGTGAATAACTTTCCACACCAGCCCACAGGGCAGCGATATCGCTCCCCTTGATGGACGCTTTTTATGTGTTGTTTGAAGGAAGCGAACGAAGTGTATGAATTATTACATTGGGTGCAGGCATATTTCCTCTTCCCATGGAGGCCTTTTAGGTGTTTATTCAGATCTCTAGCCGAAGTGTATGAATTATTGCACTTGGTACAGGTATATTCCCTCTTCCCGTGGATGCTTTTTACGTGCTTTTTCCGATGAGCAGCCTGAGTGAATAACTCTCCACACCCAGCCTCAGGGCAGAGAAACTGTTCCCGCTGATGAACCTTTCTTTTGTGGCTATTGAGATTACTAAACGAACTGTGTGAGCTATTACACCCAGCCACATCGCAGGTATATCGCTTCCTTTCGTGGATGCTTTCTGTGTGTTTTTTCAGATCACTGGCCTTAGGGAATGAGCTGCTACATTTTTTACAATGAAAACTTTTTTTATTAGGCTTTTTTTTATGAGGCTGACCATCATCAGGTTCAGTGTTTTTTCTTTTTCTACATTTAGCTCTGTGCCTACTGCAGGCTTCTGATGTTTGAAAAATCTCGGAGCACTTATCACATAAATAAAGAGCCTGTAAATTACCAATCTCTTCTTCTTGAAATAGTTCCCCATCAAATAAAGGCTCTATTGCAGCATGAGTAATAGTTGGCGTAATCAATGCGTATTGTGTGTTACCTGTTTGATCCGTTATGGATAACTGTGCTATTTCGCAACCCGTGATCGAGCTATTGAGGACTGTCTTAACAACAGCGCCTGGTTCAAATTGACTCTCCAGAGCATAGTAAGTTGATTCATTCCCATCATTAATTCTAACAACCGAAGGAAGTGTATTTTTTTCTGGTAGACTATCAAGCCAATGACCGAGCTTTTCTGAATCTATCTGTTCAGTTATATCTTGCGGCTGGCACACCAGGCAATTCTCATAGATTTGGCACTCAATAAAATTTATTTTATTTTCCTTTCGCCCTTGCTCATCCTCACTAGCTACAGCGATTTGGCCAAGCAAAACCAGTAATAAAAAAAATAATTTACTCAAATATAATCAGGGTCGCTTTTTACACAGATCTTACATAGATAACCTGTGCTCCAAGACACCCTGTCTCCTCTTCTAAAAACAGACTTTAGTTTTATTTGACTGTCATCAACATTCAAGCTCTCACATCAAAGCGGCCAACCAGGGCAATGTGTTGCCAAAAGCAAACATTCACCTTGCACATAATACCAGCAAAGTGCTCACCTGCGGCCAGACAACGATGAACCAAGCCACCCTTGAATATAGCAATAAAATAAAAAGTGTAGTCACTTAAAAAAAATTCGCTTTATTTGCTTAAATTGTAAGTGCTGATTGTGCAATACCTTCGAATAGCAGGTCAACTTTCAAGCATCTCAACAATACGCCTCATAACTTCGGATGATGGCTTGTCTGGCATGCCCAGGGGGGATAACGATACTTTGGTTTCTTTATCAGCCAATTTATCCTTTATCGCTTTCACTGTGGCATTAACCGTTGAAACTCTCTCAGCCAGGCCTGCAAGGATCAAAAAATTATCATAGCTTTTCTCCGCAATATAAATCACCGGCTTGCCCTTATACAACGCTTTTGCACCCACTGTTGACTGGTAGGTTGTCACCACATCGGCCAGTTTGCAAAGCTCGGCGGTGCTCGCAATAGCTTTGTCTACCCGATGAATGTTGCCACTATGGGCCAAACGAACCACCTCAGCCTCAAACGTTCCATCAAACTTTGGGTGCCAGGTAACAAGAAACTGGACACGAGGCAGTTGAGCAGCAGCGCTCACAAAGCGCTGAAATGCCTGTTTATAACCATCATTGATATTACCACCAGCAAACAGCACCACTGAGTCAGAAGGGCTGATATGGAGCTTTTCTCGTAACGCGCGCGCATCAACAGCGCGGAACACTTTATCCCACTCTTCCAAAGCTGGCTGACCAACAAGAGTAACCCTTGTATCCTTGAGTTTGTCAATGTGATGAAAACTGGCGAGGGTTTGTTCAGTGGGCACCTGAAGTTCATCAATATGCTTAATAGTATCCAAAAAAGGGCGTATCCAGGCATTACCCACCGCCGTATCAAAGTTGTCATAAAAAGCAATCACTTTACTTCCGCGGCGCTCAAAGGCATTGGATAACTGTGCCTGAACAGCACTGGCCATCCCCGTATAGACAACACTCGGCTGACATTTTTGCGTGATAGCTGCCAAATCGGCAGATGACAGCAGCCCTGCCCTCTTATGTGTCAATGCCGCAGGGTCGACTTCCTCAGGCAAAATAATAACATTAGCTCGGTCCTTATAAACCGCTGCTGCCCGCCCCAATGCCAGCACGTTAAAACGTATGCCCTTTTTAGTCAGGGCGTCTTCAATCTGAAGAAATGCACTGCTTTCGCCCTGATCATAAGCAATAAACAGTACATCCAGCGTGTGTTTATCGGTTGAGGCAGCGTTGCATCCAGTTAACAAACCATATATCCCTAAAAAGCCAATCTTAATCCACAATTTCACCCATGAAAGCTGTGCACCCATAGCATTATTATTCTCGCTCGTTATCGTCTCTCCCAGTTAAGACGCCTTTACCCCATATGTCCACAATACCGTGATTATTTCTCTTGGAGCCTGTCCGAGAATAGCGCCCGTAGCGAGGATTACGAGAAATTGAGGATAAAAATTTCTGCTTCTGAGGATAATAGTGGGGCTATTTGACGAAGAAGCAGGAATTTTTAGACCAATTTATCGCAACCGCAGTAGGGCAGTCTATTCTCGGACAGACTCCTAGCCCTAGTTGAATCAATGATTTAACAGTTGTGGCCTGATCATAATCAAGACCTCGGTATCGTAACTTCTTTTATTCGTTTGTTTGAACAGTCTTCCAAACAAGGGAATATCGTCAGCAACCGGAATGCCCTGGCTGTTTTGAACGCCTTTTTTCTGAAGAAGCCCACCGATAATCAATGCATTACCGTTACCAACATAAACACTGCTACTTAACGTGTGCCCTACAATTTTCTCTTTATTGGAGGCCGTATGAATCAGGTCACTGACCCGAGCCTTGGTGATTTCCATCTGAATAATGTTATTACTGGATACATGAGGCGTTATGATGAGCTGAACACCGTAGCTGATTTCTTTGGACTTACCCTGATTATCAATAGCACCCGAAGAATGTGTCTGCATTGAATTAAAAACTGCCTGATGTCCATCAAGTGTAACAATAGACGGCATAGTTTTTATATGGGCCTCGCCTTTATCGCTCAGTGCTGAAACAGCAGTTAAAAAATGTCTTACCTTATAGGCAGGAAGCTGAACATTCGAACTTACAAAAGAGGCATCAAGCAGATACTGCTGATTAGTGGCACCCATAAAATTCTTTGCTTTATTCCAATTGACTCCCAACTGCTGCAAAGCTTCTTTAGACACTTCGATCACTGTTAGCTCCAGTACTATTCTCTCTGGCGCATGATCAAATAGAAACAAGTCTTTCTTTATTCTGCTTTGAATACTTCTTGGCGCTACAATAGTCATTGTGCCCTTGGTTGGGTTCACCTGAACGTACTGCCTGTAAAGTGGAGGCAGCATCTCTGACAGCTCATCTGGCGTTTGGAAAACCGGACGAAATATACAAGTGTGAGAAAGTTTAGAAAAAGAATGCGACGTTGGTTCTCTAACACCAACAAAAATATAATTATCGTAGACATGATAATCAAAATCCCCGACGGATAACAAGCTATCCAGCGCTGTTTCAATACTCACATCATCCAACTGAATCGACAAAAACCCTTCAACATAGTCATCCATTACGATGGATACTTCTGCCTGAACACTTACCTCAAGTAACACCTCCCTTAGATCACCTTCTTCTATTTCAAGGCTAACCGTTTTTCCCTTGATCAGTTTTTGACTGTTAGGATTTGCATTACACGTATACTTACCATGAATTTTTGACGTATCTATTTTTTCGGGTCGCCAACTGGCATCAGGGGTGTTGCTATTTGTCTCCTTTTCACGATTTGGCAGTGTATCGACACCAATGGTTCTTCCAGTCAGCATGCCTGAAGAAGATCGACCCAGCGCTTTTGCGTCCTTAAGGGATTCAACAATAGTGCTGCGGTTGACTTCCCATGCTGGTGCGGCACAACCGGTCAAGAGAATAATCAGTGATAGCTCTGCAAATGTCTTTCTCAAATTACATCTCCCTGACCGAAGGTGTGCTGTTTAGCAATGCACCTTTAACCAGATGCCTGATCAGTCGCTACTTCTGGCTCAGTGGCTTGTGTCTCTTCTGCCTGATCTGTACCCTCCTGCTCTTCGCCTTCAGCGTTTTTCTTTTCCTCAGGAGGAACTTTTCTTAGAATCTGCCGAATATTCTCATCGTATGTTATCTTCGTCTTAAACGATGGCTGTGTTTTACCCGAGAATCTGTTCCTGACCTTAAATTCATATTCACCGTAAGAAAGATCCGTTTCAATAAAACCAAATACTTTAACCTGTGCTGACGGAAATACACGGGATGCCTCGTCCTGACGCTGCCAGGATGATTCTGTTTTCATTGCCACTTTAGCAACCATCTTACGGTCGGCATTTCGAATTTGGACTTCACTTTTCAGTTGTCCTTCAAAAGCAGATTTATTAACAAAGTCCCCCATGACCATAAGTTTTTCATCAAGCCTGACCAGTTCAAAGTTGTAAAATGAAGATTTCAAACGCGCTTTTCTTTTCTTATCAATAACAACGATATTGACAATAACCGCATAGCGAACATTGACACTGATGCCCTGCTTCTCATCTTCTTCTTTATATTCTTCCACCATCACAGCAACAACATGATTACCCGACGTCTTTGTTGGTGGTTTCACTGTACCCTTAATGGTGATTGTCTGATCCTGCCTGAGGGAGTATATGTCTTTTTCTAAATTCACCCAGCTGATTTTTGATAATGCCGGATTGATTTGACCCACCTCCATAAAACCCATATGACCGGTTTCAAGCTGGCTCATGTCCTGAACTGTTAATTTTATTTTTTGTTTCTTTTTGCCAGTGACATTAAACGTAAAATGAGATTGCTTTCCAGGCGCTGTTTTAATTTCTACAACCAATGGTGAAACGGCAAGACCAGACGCCATCGCGGATGAGCAAAATAAAAGTGTAATGATAAATGATGCAAGCTTAAGCATATTATTTCCCTATACGTCGTTTAAGTCGCTGTTATCGAGCCGGTCAGATACCGCTCACGGTTATTGTGATTGTACCCGTGTAAGAACCTGCTTTTTGTGCAGAGATCTCACCAAGAGTGGCTGTGGCTGATATGGAATGACTGGCATTATGCGCTGAATCGGCTGCCGTATCAAACGTTAGCCCGCTACCGTCGAGCGAATAATTGGTTGAGATACTGTCAGATCCATTGGATAAATCGGAGCCTGTCAACGTTACCCGAATTTGTCCATTGGATTCCAGTTGATAAGTATCTGATCCAGAGTAAATGGCATTAGCAGAACCGTCAGTGCCAGATGTTGTCAATGAAAAATCATCAAGCCCGGATATAGAAGCATAAAGCCCTACATTCATTGATACACTCGATGACGCATCATTTAATTCATTTGCGCTTGTATTTATAGGTATCACCAACAGGCTGGCTGATAATAACTTTAACTTCATTGTTAACTCCTTTTATACATGACTTATGGCATTACGACTGCTTGGAAAGTGCCATTAAAGTTTACAGACTTTCTCCGATAGTATTATCTTAGCTAACCCATTTTAAAATGACTGATATCTCTTCAGGGAATTATCTGTATCATCACAGACTGTCGTTCACTGATTGTTTTTACAGATGTTTTTTGCATGATATATTTTTGACAACTTCAAGATTACTGACTGATTTGAAAGCTCACTATTTAAAGCACTATTTTACCTGGCCATCATGGTACTTTAACTGGCGACAGAACGTCATTCTACTGACGTCAGGGCAACAATATGAAACATATCACAGTACTAATAATAGCGTAACTTACTCAATCTCTGTCCTACGTCAATTGCTTTCAATCACCAAACCATCAACAAAAAATAATTGTGTGACTTCAGAGCCGGAACGTAAAAGCAACAATGCGTATTTCGTCACCACTGTGCCACTGACGCTTCATTACCTGGCTGCTTCAATTTTATTGGTACGTTAGAACAGGCCACTGGTATAGAACAACAGCCTTAATGGGATTATTCTCACGAGCAGCCCTAGTCCGGATATTTCATAAACTGCCCTGAGAATTGCGCAGAACCTTGCGGCTCCAAGGGATTTCGCGAAGGAGCGCCGTACCGGGGAGTACGGTCGACTGAGCAAAACTCCCTTAGAGCCGCAAGGAGCAAGCAAGGCCAGGAGCATGTTTATGAAATATCCGGGCTAGGAGCCTGTCGTACTTAAGACAATTTCGGCATTAACGGCAACGGCTCAAATCAATGGTCACGGGAATACCGGACATTATGGGTATCGAATCACATTGTTTTTGCGCAGTGACTCCACATAATCCATGGCCATATATCCGACAGATACTATCAGATTGCCACCGATAAAAAAGAGCGCTACCAGCAGCAAGCCAGTATAAGAGAACTCCCTTACCAGGTTAGCCAACTGCCAAAATCCCTCAAAGAAAAACAGATAGAGCCCAAACAAGTAAGGGATATAGCGGCAGGGGCTGTATAGCCACGTTTTTAATCGTTGATGAATCACGCTTTCAGGGTACGACAAGCCGAATAGAATCAGTGCTGAGAGTGTCGAACCTGATAGCAAAAGCAGAACCCGACTGCCCGCGCCATGGTAGTAAAGCTTCAGAAAAGTAATGAGTGTGACCAGAAGCAGGACTATTCCGGCTTGCCTTGCAAAATGAGAAAGCTGTTCTCCTGATTTAGGACAGAGAAACGTTGGAAGAAGGAGCCGGTTCATGGGAGTTGCCTCCTGGTATTAACAGTCATTATTATTTACAAGAGGCTATCTTAAACGTCGTGTTGCTTCTGCGACCAGCACAAAAGAGGCTAGAAAATCGCTTTTTTCGTTCAACAGAGCCACTATTGCCTCACAAAAGCGATCTTTTCTTCTCCTTTTCTGGCGGATACTCACTACACACAGACTTTTAAGACTTGCCTCCAAGGTGCCAACGTATGTGGCTCTTTTAAAACAAAGTACCCTTAAAAGTACCCTTATATCATAAGCGTTACTCAAGATGTATACTTCAGCTCAGTCAGATAAACATCGTAGTGACAAACCATCTCTCCTAATGTACTGAAGCGCTTCTTTTGCTGTGGTTGAATGCGCCAGTAATGGGGAGTCATAGCAAGCAAGTTGAGTAGCACCTCTGAACCCTCCAGGTACATCTTTCCCTGTAAATGCTGTCTGCTGATAATGACGAAGGAATCCGGCAGTGTCTGGAGCAGTTTGTCCTCCGGGTAAGGTCGAACCGTGTCATAAATAACTTCGCGCAATTCCTTCAGGTGGTCAGGACCCGGAGCAATAACGAATACACGTCCCTCTGATTTAAGAATACGAGAGAACGATGCCCAGTCACACCGCGAAAACACACTGAATATAATATCTGTAGAGGAATCTGCCACAGGTATATCGTTTACACTGGCAACCAACCAGTGTATCTGCTGGCTCTGTTTGCAACAGGCCACAATGGCAGATTTTGAAATATCAAAACCAATGATATGACTGTAAGTCATTTGTCGTTTGATGTAGTGCGTGTAGTATCCTTCACCGCAGCCAGCATCAATAATGACAGGCTCAGGTATCTGTGAGCAACCCCCCTTAATGGACTGAGATAGTGCTGCTGCAATGGGCTGATAGTGCCCTGTGTTCAAAAAGGCTGTGCGAGCTGAAACCATAGCTTTATCGTCCCCTGGCTTTTTGCTTCGCTTTTTATGCCCCTGTAATAAATTAATATACCCTTGTCGTGCACGGTCAAACTGATGATTATTACTGCAGGAGACACCAGAAGAGATTGAGGTTAAGGTCTGTCGGCAGACCGGGCATGATAATATAGCTAAAGGTGGAGGGAGAGGCATACAGTGAGTTCGTTCCGTGACAGTTCAAGCCGTGTAGTCTACCTGTCGCCTCTGAAGAATGCATCAACACAAGAGCTTGTGCCCTGTGGGTAACTGGCGGGATATCCACAGGGCCAGTTTGCGCTTCATGTTAGGTTCGCTTTCCTGGTTTTTTTCTAGCGGTTGTATCAGATTATCATGTACCAGCAGACGGTAAATGAACTCAACCTTCTTTTTGGCAGGGTCAGAAGCATTGATTTTGCCAGCCTTGCGTTTTTCCACATAAATGGTGCCTACTCTGAGTGCTTCTCTGACAAGATCCGCTTCGTTTTTAAGTTTTTTCATCGTGTGACCTCTCAGCGATGGGGATAGGCTGAAAATAACATGATCTCTAAAAAAACAAAAGTACCTGCTTTAGAAGCGTCAAAACTCACCAGGAAGTATGAAATGAGTATTTAAATTGTCAAACAAGTGGCACTCTTTAATCTCAATTGATAATAAATAAAATATTTTTAGCTTAGTTTATATTAAATTTATGGCTAACTTTGTTTGCTTGACGCCAAGCACTTATAGTTAAAGAGTACACATTTAAATTAATTAACTTTCGCATTTTAAATTGCGATTTTTATTGTGGCAAATTAATGGATGATATTTTCAGACGGCCTATTTATTTTCTACTTTTACAGAGGTTATTAAATGCACTCTCCTGTAAATAGAGCGGGTGCCGCAGGCGCGGCTGGGCAAAATTCGGCCATAAACAATAAAGCTGTTGGAAAAACGCCAAAAGGCAGAAAAGTTTCCACTGTTTCACAGGCAGGCAACCCAAAAGATTCGGCTGCTCTTAGAAAATCGAATCCTAATAAACAAAATTCCAAGTCTATTGATTCAAGAAAGACAACACCACTGGCCAATAATGATGGCGAGACAAGACCGACGATAAAAACATCCCATAAAACAATCAGTAGTTCTGTAAGAGGTTTAAAAGAAGGTATTGGTCTGGATACCAACATAGAGTCTTTCCAACTGGCTCGTCGAGATGTTGCCATAGGAACAATGCGATCAATACGAGAGCTAACCAGCAGGGTGCAAGGAGGCAACGCCAAACTGAAGGAGATGGGCTTTGAAAAAGGCTCACCTGCTGATGAAGCGTTGAATCGCGTGGTAAACACTAACTCACCCAATACCAATGACATTGAACAGGTTGTTCGCACCATGGCAGAGCATAACGATGCGGTGGTAGACACACTGAACTACCTGGTTTATGAAGGCAATGGCAAAAAAGGCCTGGTAGCGTCAGAAGAACTCAAACCATTACTTGAAGAGTCAGCAACTCCGGGCAAAAAGAATATAGAGTCACTGATTACAGACTGTGTTGATTCCTTTAAAGATTCCGGTTTTTCAGAAGCGCTTGAAAGTAGAGTGACCGCTAATGAGAAAGGCGTGCAAGAGCAAGGCAGTAAACTTGATAGTCTTGAAGCGACGCAAAATACCCTGGTAAAAGCCCTTGATGATGCGGCAAGCACAATAGGGGCGGTAGGATTAACAGCCAAAAATAACGAACAAGCCATTAAAGAGCTGGAGACAAAAACTTCTCAAAATCTAGAGGCACTGGAATCGAGACAACAAAATACTCTGGATGAAAAGCTTGCCCAGATAAAAGGGGACACTGAACAAAAGCTCGATGAAGCCAGCAAAACAGTGGATAAAAAACTGGCCGAAACCAGTGAAGAGATTAATCAAAAGCTGGCCGAGGCAGAGCAACGCCAGACTGAACAAGTGAGTGACCTTGAAAATCAAATGGGGCAACTCTCCAATGATAATATGGAGACAAGGCAAAAAGCTGAAGACAACAGTAAAGCCATTGAAACCTTGCAAACTGAATTGGGGACTATTCAAGCCCTTAATGGCGATATCAGCGGCATACTGGACCGCTTTACCACTACAGATGAACAAGTAGAAAAAGCCAATGCTACTGCTGAAGATGCCCATAATCTCGCTAAAGAGGCTATGTCCCTGGCGAATGATACGGCTGAAAAAGCAGCCAATGCCGAGCAAGTGGCAAATCAGGCCAATACTGCCGCCGAAGATGCCCGCGACCTCGCTAAAGACGCTATGTCGTTAGCCAGTGATACCGCTGAAAAAGTAGTCAATGCCGAGCAAGTGGCTAACCAGGCCAATACGACCGCCGAAGATGCCCGTAATCTTGCTAAAGACGCTATGTCGTTAGCCGGTGATACCGCTGAAAAAGTAGTCAATGCCGAGCAAGTGGCAAATCAGGCCAATACGACCGCCGAAGATGCGAAAGAAAAGGTAGCAACGCAAGAAAAGAGGCTAAACGAGCAACAGCAAGAGATAGAGTCACTGAAAACAGCCAGAGAAGAACAGCAGCACGCCTTCGAGTTGAGATTTAAAGCCTTCGAAGAAGGTTTAGCCGCTATGAACAATGAGCTGACCACCACCAAAGACAAGCTTGCTTCTTTAGAGGGTCAGCTTGCCAATGGCATCAACCAGTCAGGTGCAAATACAAATGATGTGGATCTTTTGCGTAAAGAGTTATTAACCCATGTTCATGGGTTACAACAAAATGTTGATCTTGAATCACAAAGAGCGAAAACAGCTGAACAAGCCCTCGCTAATAAAATAAAGAATTTTGATGAGCAGATTCATGGGCATGAAGAAAAAATTGACCAAATTGCGCAAGAGCAAGAAAGGCTGGGGGAAAACCAGCAGCAGTTAGAGTCAAAGTCAAAAACCCTGGAAAGTGCCGCAAAACGCCTGGAAGGTACAATGAACAGTGGCGGAATCCTGGAAGATGAAAGAGTCACCAAACTGGAAGGAACCGTAGAGAGACTGGAGTCAGCATTAGGCGGCGTTAATACTGAAAAAGCCCACCATGAAGATTCAGTGATGAAAATGGTGGAGGAGATAAAATCACTGAATCAGGAAATAAAAGAGCTCAGGGAACAAATCGGCGAATTAAAGGCGAATAAACCAGCAACCAAACCGGCACAGTCTGACAGTCATGGCGCATCTGCAATACAAAGCAACATGAAAAGTACGACGCCTCAAGGGTCTACAGCGTCTTTGAAGGCGTTGGTAGCAAAAGAGCACCGTTTTGGCTTGTTATCAGAAGCAAAAATATCATTAGATATGCTGCTATCAACACCACCACAAATGCCCCCTGACGAGCCTGTGGTGAATGTCGTTATTGATGGAAAAAAACTTCAGATTTCACCTGTACCAAAAGGAAAGACACTGAACGCCTGGATCAAGGAAAATAAAGAGAAACTCACGCTGGCAAAGAGCATGATAGAAGGGGAGCAAACCGTCATGAAAAGCGCTGACGCTCCTTCATCAGAACCGTTGCCGAGTGATACACAATTTAAAACAATGCTACAGACTAAAATTAAAAAAGAAGAAGAAGAACTCAATACTGGCAACGAACAGGCCACCTGGTTAACAGAGATTGAAAATTTCAGGAAAAAACTCGAAAGACAACTCACCATTGACTTTAAAAGACCGTCTCCGCAGTTGTAGTCACCGTTAAGTCACAGTGGTGACACCTCATCACCCACCTTTCAACCCGAACGTAGCCGTTGAATGCTATTTTTCCCTTGGGGAATAAGGCTCCTAGTACTCCGTCCAATAGCGTTTGATACGTGCCGATTTATTACAGCTCTTCTGACTCAAAGGCTTTATGGATATTGCACGTATCAAATGCTGCCGGACGAGGTACTAGGAGCCTGACCGAGAATAGCGCCCGTAGCGAGGATGGCAGAAAATTGAGGATAAAAAGTCGGAAATTTTTAGTGAATAGT
>NZ_JAVLSP010000199.1:0-1067 GCF_031528575.1 Candidatus Sororendozoicomonas aggregata | reverse complement strand
GAAGCAGTCTTAAAAGTCATGCTCCTACTGCGGCTACGATAAATGGGTCTAAAAAGTCGCTTTTGTTCGTCAAATAGTCCCGCTATTCTCCTCACAAAACCGACTTTTTATCCTCCATTTCTCGCAGTCCTCGCTACGGGCAGACTTTTAAGACTGCTTCTTATGGGCTTTTGACAGCTAAAAATCAGCGTCTGGTGAAGTTGTGCTGAGCTGATCTGGTCTGGTGATAAGAGACGCTTATATTTGTATCAATAAATCGCAAATGTGTGATGTACGCTTTGCGCAACCTCAGGGGATGAATTATAGTGCGCAGCGTGTTTAAAAGCCCTTTGGACAGCAGTGCAGATAGGAAGTTGGGAATGACTGAATTACTGAGTGAGCATTATAAAGCCATTATTGAAAGTATCGGTGAAGATGTTCATCGCAACGGACTGGCAGACACCCCGATGCGTGCCGCCAAAGCTATGCGGTATCTGACCAAAGGGTATAATGAGAAGCTTGAGGAAATTGTTAACGGTGCGGTATTTGATTCTGATCTCAGTGAGATGGTGGTGATTAAGGATATTGAGCTTTATTCTCTGTGTGAACACCATTTGCTTCCTTTTATTGGCAAATGCCATATTGGCTACCTGCCTGGCGGTAAAGTTCTTGGCCTTTCCAAGTTTGCCCGTATTGTTGATATGTTTGCCCGCCGCCTGCAAATTCAGGAAAATATGACCAAGGATATCGCGGATGCCATAATGGATTCCGTAAATGCCAAAGGCGTTGCTGTTGTTATTGAAGCAAAGCATATGTGCATGATGATGCGTGGGGTTGAAAAGCAAAACTCTTCCATGACTACCTCCGTGATGCGTGGTTTGATGCGCGAAAATCGTGCGACACGGGAAGAGTTTTTGCAGTTTATTCGAGGTTAAGTCCATGTCCCTGCACCATGGGGGCTGTCGTAAGAGGAGTGGGCAAAGCTGAAGCTAGCCCGGATATTTCATAAACATGCTCCTGGCCTTGCTTGCTCCTTGCGGCTCTAAGGGAGTTTTGCTCAGTCGACCGTACTCCCCGGTACGGCGCTC
>NZ_JAVLSP010000198.1:0-1095 GCF_031528575.1 Candidatus Sororendozoicomonas aggregata | reverse complement strand
GTAAAAAGCGCGACAGACGCGGGTACACGTCAGGCGACGGAAAGTACTCGGGGACAGTTAGAGGTCGCTACCCAGACAGAGGCGAATAGCTCAACGGATGATAGTCGCGCGCTGACCGCGAAAAAGCTCCACAACCGAACCGCCACCGAAAGTCGGCGCGGCGTTGCTGAAGTGGCCACGCAGGCTGAAGTGGATGGAGGGACGGATGATTCCCGAATGGTTACGGCGAAAAAACTACGCTGGGGCTTCTCCGCTGATATGGGATCAGTGGGGTATATTGCTTTGCCTTCCTGGTTAGGTGGTTTTGTTTTGCAGTGGACCAGCGCAGCCGGATCAGGCGCGGGGAGTCGTACCGTTAGCTGGCCCGTCGCGTTTCCTGATTCTTTTTTGTCAGTGATGACATCCATGTCCATCAAAAATAGCGGGACTGGGGGTCGTTACGCTTACTGGCAAGGCGCGACCAATCAAAACGTCACCGTTTATGCGAGCGGCAATCAAACAGTGATGATCTGGGGAGTGGGTCGATGAGTATTTTTTACAGTCAATCGCTGAACGCGTTTTATAACGACGAGCTGCACAGCGCTATGCCCGCTGATTGCATCGTTATCACTGCCGAGAAACATCGGGAGCTATTAAAAGGGCAGGCAGAGGGAATGGCGATAACCCCTGACAATGACGGGTTCCCTGTTCTTAAAGTCCAGATTTTACCTCCCATTCAGCGATGCCAACTTGCTTGCCAGGCCATCGACACTGCCGCCGGCGAGGCACGAAACCGCATTGTCTCAGACTCAAGCCTGATCGAGGTGGAATACCAGCGCACCTACGATCAGGCCACCCTCTTTATCAATAACAACTACACCGGAGCAGTTCCCCAGGCAGTAAAAAGTCATGCGGAGGCTTACGGGGTATCCGATCAGGTGGCCGCCGAAACCATCAAGCAAATTGGCGACAAGTGGTATGCGACGCTCGACATTATTCGCGACCTGCGGCTAAAAGGAAAACAGGCGACAGAGAACGCGGGGGAAGAGGCGGACTATATGACCATCGCCCAACCTTTTATTGATCAACTCAACAGCATCAACCCGGAGGCCAGCG
>NZ_JAVLSP010000197.1:0-1145 GCF_031528575.1 Candidatus Sororendozoicomonas aggregata | reverse complement strand
AAGCAGTCTTAAAAGTCTGCCCGTAGCGAGGACCGCGAGAAATGGCGGATAAAAAGTCGCTTTTGTGAGGAGAATAGTGGGACTATTTGACGAACAAAAGCGACTTTTTAGGCCCATTTATCGTAGCCGCAGTAAGAGCATGACTTTTAAGACCGTTTCTTATTATAAGCGCGTAACGCTATGCGTTGTTAATAATTGAATTAGCCTTGTGGATTTGTCTGGAAATAATACTAACGTAACGTTCTATTCCCACTGCAATAGAATTGACATGGATTTCCCGTTTGTATTGTTTCCTCAGTCAGTGCGCTGAGCCTTCATAACGGAATTTGGGCAACTCCAGTTTAAACTGCACTGCCAGCATTCGTAGAGTAAAACCAGTGACCAACGTGATAAGGACAACGATCAGTTGGCTGAGGCCAACGGTGAGCAGGCAGAAATAGAGGGCACCAGCCACGAGGGATACACTGGCATAGAGTTCCTGCTTAAAGACCAGGGGAACGTCATTACAGAGGATGTCGCGCAAAACACCGCCAAATACACCGGTCATTACTGCCATAATGCTGGCAATAACATAGCCATGACCGAGATCCAGGGTTTTCTGGGCACCAATAATACTGAAGGTAATAAGGCCCGCGGCATCCAGAAGGATAAACAGCTTCATCACCTTTTTACCCATGTATTGACTGATAAGCATCGTTATCAGGGCGGTAACCACTATGATTACCACATACTCGGGATGTGCCACCCAGGTGAGGGGATAACTGCCCAGTAACATATCACGCACCGAACCACCGCCAATGGCGGTAATACAGGCAATAAACACGACGCCAACAGGGTCCATATTTTTGCGACCCGCTGACAGCGCGCCACTCATGGCTTCAGCAGTGATAGCGATGATATATAAAACGGTCAGTAACACAGGATTCTCTCAAACAATGAACAGGCTCCTAGACTGAGCAAATAATTTGGCAAAAGGAGCGCGATGTTAACAGCTCCATCGTAGTTTTGCCCAGATGATTTTGCCGGTTTTTTGTTTATGGTGCTAGCCCGGATATTTCATAAACATGCTCCTGGCCTTGCTTGCTCCTTGCGGCTCTAAGGGAGTTTTGCTCAGTCGGCCGTACTCCCCGGTACGGCGCTCCTTC
>NZ_JAVLSP010000196.1:0-1169 GCF_031528575.1 Candidatus Sororendozoicomonas aggregata | reverse complement strand
GGGCAGGATGCGCTCACTCCCTTCAATAAGGCTGACTTCCAGGTTTTTGTGTTTGATAGCGTTCAATCCATAGTTCTCTAGCTCAATAGCCGCATTGTGAAGCTCGGCAGCCAGTTCAACCCCGGTGGCACCAGCGCCAATGATGGCTACCTTTAGTTTCGATAGTGAATTTCCGCTGGCCTGGGCGCGGAGGTAGTGATTAATCAGCGTTGTATGTATTTGTTCTGCCTGGCTGCGATTGTCCAGAAACAGGCAGTGCTCTTTAGCGCCAGTGGTGTTGAAATCGTTAGCGGTGCTGCCTACAGAGATGACCAGGGTGTCATAATTCAGGGTTCTTGGGGGTACGACATCTTTGTTATCGCTGGTGATAGCCTCAAGGCCAATGGTTTTATTTTTGCGGTCAAGGCGGTTCATTCTTCCGGGAATATAATGAAAATTATTCCATTTTGCCTGGGCCAGATAGGAAAGCTCGTCTTCAAATGCGTTGATAGAGCCGGCAGCCACTTCGTGTAACAGGGGTTTCCAGAAGTGGGTGCGATTCGCGTCGACCAGTGTTATGACGGCCTTTTTCTTTTTGCCAAGTCGTTTGCCGAGGCGGGTGGCCAGCTCAAGACCGCCAGCACCGCCACCAACAATCACGATGTTGTGGAGTTTGTTGCTATTCACTGTATTGAGAGTTTCTGTTTATGTTGATGTTGATGTTGATGTAATACCAATCGCGCTTTCTAACTATTCTATTGCGGTGGCCATCTGAGGGAAAATCCTGCGTTGAAGTTTCTCGCCATAGCTACGGCCTGACTTGTCACTTCGCCTTGCCTTCTCGCTCAGCTAACTCTCCATGACGGTGTTGTAAAGTTTGATTGGTATAAGATTGTGTCTGAAAAACAGTCTAGCTTATTTTATATCGATCTTGGTGCTTCGTCTCATTATGTTTGAGCTGTTCAGTGACTTAAAAGTAGCCTGTCGCATTTTTCAGACGGCCTTTTAACACCATACTGCGAACAGTTTGCCCAAGCTAGCACCATGGGCAGGTATTAATGATAATCAGAGGCATTTGAAGTCTGGCTACCCCTAGGAGCCTGTCCGAGAATAGACTGCCCTACTGCGGTTGCGATAAATTGGTCTAAAAATTCCTGCTTCTTCATCAAATAGCCCCACTATTATCCTCA
>NZ_JAVLSP010000195.1:0-1323 GCF_031528575.1 Candidatus Sororendozoicomonas aggregata | reverse complement strand
TGATCTTGCTTGAGGTCTTATGGAGGTAATCGGTTCTACAACTGGCTATCTTGCTGTGAATACGATTAATTCGCTGCTTTTGCTTCTTCCAGTTTTCAGAGAATTTTATTTTGCGAGAGAGCCTTCTTTGTTCTCTGGCAAGCTGCTTCTCATGGTTCCTGAAAGCATTAAGGGGCTTGTACCGCTCACCACTGGACAGCGTGACAAACTTTGCAATCCCCATATCCAGACCAACCGCTTTTTCAGAAGGGTGAACCGGAACAGGTAATTCTTGCTCGGTTTGAAAACTGATAAACCAATGGCCTGATTTGCGGGTAATGGCGCAATTCTTTATCTCACCTTCGATGTCGCGAGACTTACGGAACTTCACCCACCCCAACTTGCTTGGTAGTTTTACCCTGCGATTTTCTACCTTGCAGTACTTTGAGAACTGCATGATACGAATGGAATTATGGTGATCTTGGTTTCGCTTTTTGAAACATGGCTTTTCAAACTGAATTTCTTTGATCTTTCCGGCTTTGAGTTTTGCCAGATCATCAAAGTGTTTTTTCCATGCACCGCCCAAATCCATTAGTTTTTGCTGCAAAGCAACCGCATTACCCTGAGTAAGAAAGCGGGTTTCTTCATCTTTCTTCCAGAGCGGCAGCCACTTAGCCATTGTGTATGAGGACGGGATTTTTTCGCCAGACTCCCACTTTTCATTGCAGATGCTCAATGCTTTATTCCAGACAAAGCGAGCTGTACCGGAAAGCCGCATGAATCTTGCATGCTGCTCTGGTGTCGCCTCCAGTCTGAATTTATATGCCTTGAGAATCTTCATTTATATAATCAGTGTGTTAGTCTTTAATACTTAAATTATAGGGTGTAAAGTGAGATATCAAGTATTAGTATGCAAGAAATAAAGAAAGGCCGACACAGTGCTTTTACTTTGCGCTGCCACATTGTTTTTGTGACAAAGTACAGAAAGAAAGTGCTTGGCGAGTTACACCTAGCCAGACTGAGAGAAATATTTTCTGAGATATGCGGAAACTTTGAGGCAGAGCTAACAGACTGCAATGGTGAATCCGATCACGTTCATCTTTTGGTGGAGTTCTCGCCCAACACGCCAGCTATTGCGAAACTGATAAACAGCCTGAAAGCTGTTTCATCCAGACGGTTAAGACAAGAGTTTTGTGATATCGCAGGCGCGTATCGAAAGCCGGTTTTGTGGTCAAGATCGTACTTTGCGGGTAGTTGCGGTGGCGCGCCACTTGATGTGATTGCCGAATATATCAGAAACCAAGATAAGCCCTAGACGGGCTGAACGAAATTCACCACCCGCCT
>NZ_JAVLSP010000194.1:0-1493 GCF_031528575.1 Candidatus Sororendozoicomonas aggregata | reverse complement strand
GATTAAACCATATTTTCAAAGGGATAGATATTAGGGCTTAGCACCACTAGGAGCCTGACCGAGAATAGACTGCGCTACTGCGGTCGCGATAAATTGGTCTAAAAATTCCTGCTTCTTCATCAAATAGCCTCGCTATTCTCATCATAAACAGAAATTTTATCCTAAATTTCTTGCGATCCTCGCTAAGGGCTCTATTCTCGGTCAGGCTCCTAAGATGAACAAATGCTACCAACAAAGTAGCAACTTGAAAGGCTACAGGTATAATGCTGTTTAATGGTTAACATTTATCAAGTGGTTAGAATTGGTGCAAAATAATAAAGCGCTCGCAAAATCCCTTGACTGGGTTCTTGATATAGATCCTCCTGCAATTATTACTTCTGTCAAATCAGAAAGGGAGTCCTCTCCATACGCAAGTAACAAGGCACTGGTGGATAAGGTTTTTTCATCTGCCAAGTGGAAGGCAACCTCAACAGGATTTGTAACAGGTTTACCTGCTAACCCCTGGGCTTCAGTCCCGATTTCCGCTGTTGATGTAGCAGCGACATTACGATCTGAGGTGTCAGCAGTAGCCCGTGCTGCGGTAATCTATGATGAAAAATTTTTTGATGATCTTGATGCCAAGTGGGAACTTCTATTACCTGTTTTTGGACTTAGCTTAGGGAGCCAATTCCTCAGGGAAGTGGGTGTCAGAGGCGGTATGGAAGTAACGAGAGTATTGATAAAACAATATTTATCAAAAGAGACGCTCAAACAGTTTAAAATAATTATTCTCAAATATTTTGGCATCAAAGTAACGGAAAAGGCTGTAATCACTAAGACACTCCCTATTGTTGGTGGCCTTATTGGTAGTACATGGAACTATATAGAAGTTAATCAAGTTCAAAAAAGAACCATTGACTACTTCAATGCCAGAGACGCATGATAAAAAATTCCAGCAGATGATTACAGCGCACCTCGTTCAGGCGTTAGATGGTACTTTCATCACACATCAAGCTGTGCTACTTTTGATCAAGCTTTAACGAACATTGCGGAATTCTCCATCCATAGGGGCATTGCGTAGCTTTGCCGTTTGGGTGGAGATGGATAGCAAGGTTTGCGTGGAGCAAGCCCATGATATACTCTCAGTAGGATGCGAAACCCTGCATAATGGGCGTAGTGGCTGAGACAACAGCCTCTCAACAGACAGATAACCCTCTGGGTAGATACTCAAGCGTCGCCGTTGCTCGATAACACGAGAAACAAATCAAGAAAACATGAAACAGTTTTCAGGCTTCTGTTTGCTGAAACGCTCGGACTGAGCGTATGTGTAAAGTGTTCCCCTGTCATGGTTCAGCGGCTTATATGGCAGCGAGAGGCTTTGTCTGTATGACATTGTGGGTCGCATGTAATTCCCGATCAGAAGCCCCCACTATAGCCGCCTCAGCAGCTTATATGGCGAGATAACCTGGAGCCAGCAATCGAGAGGAATAGCCCATGTTAGGTGAAAGTGATGC
>NZ_JAVLSP010000193.1:0-1500 GCF_031528575.1 Candidatus Sororendozoicomonas aggregata | reverse complement strand
TAGTGAATAGTGGTTCTATTTGCTAAAAATTTCCGACTTTTTAGACCAATTTGCTGCCACCGCAGTAGGGCAGTCTATTCTCGGACAGCCTCCTAGGGTAATACTACCATAATCTGCCCCCGTGAGGCCGTCTTTGGTTAACTGACCTCAGGAGCTGTTCACGCTCTTTTATGGGCTCATCTCAGGAAGGCTTCAGTCAGCAGAGGAATTTCCCTGAATGAAGTCGTAGTATACTTCTGTATCGCCAAAGACATAACGGCAGATCAGACAATGAATCTTGGTATAAAATTGCCCGGTCAAACGAAGCGTATCAACGACATCCTGAAGTCTGATTAAGGAGGGCCATGAAGGTTCTGTGGTGATAATATCAAAAGCAGGTACTGCCTTTAAATCGTAAATACATCGGGCGTGCCATAAGGCTAATTTTATATCATCATCGCTGGCAATGGGCTCGCCTCCTGGCTCGGGACAATGAGCCATCTGGTAATTATGCACATAACCCTGAGGAGAAATAATTTCAAAAGGCGTATCAACTTCCACCATAAAGTCCGTTAGAAAAGAAGATTGGCTCTTATCTCTTCTTCTGACTCCAAGGGTTTTGTGCGGTGTGTAAAAACAAATAAATAACCCCGGTGGCACCTGGAAGCGCCGGTTATAGTGCATTTGCAGTAAGCCGCAGAAATACGAATAATCTTCCCTGCCAATATTTGAATGGGCTAGTAAGATCACATTTCTAACCTCTTCACCCCGGTGAGGAAAGGTATACAGTTTTAGCCGTCCATTCAGTACGCTTGTCCGCGTATTCTCAGGCTCGAAAGACTCAAATGGGGCTGTTTTATTTAACATGCGCTAGTCCGTTTTCTGAAAGAACACTTACCTGAAAATTCTATTAGAATAGTAAAGAAACTATCCGAGGTGATTCATGGACTACCAGTGACCTATAATTACAGCCGCAAAAGAAAGTGAAATGGGCGGGCATCATGGGAAAGCGTCAGTCCAAAGGAGCATTTCCCTGAATGAAATCGTGGCGTATTATTTCAGTGTCAAAGACATAGCGGCAGATCAAACAATGAACCTTGGCGTAAAAGTGCCCGGTGACACGCAGCGTATCAATGACGTCCTTGACGCATAGCATTTTCAAAGTGAGCTACTCATCAGAAATAACCAAAAAATATCGATTTCAGAGAGGATTGTGAGAATGGTGGTGTAACCGTTATTGAGAAGCGCGGTGAATTTCCCTGAGATAACCGACGAATTCCACCCATAATAGTTAGACGATCGTGCAGATCAGGCAGTTGTTTGGCTATGCGCAGGTCCACGCGACGTTGACTGGAAGCCCTCCATTAGCACGGGACAGAAAGCCGCCGCGGAGCAGACTCTTTAATTGGCAGGGAGATCATAAGAATGGTGAGAAGCTTTTGGTATCACTCACTGCTTCACCAACCGCTTACCTATAAAGGACAAATGATGTTAAGGAAAGTTGGTTGAAAGCCTTGTATC
>NZ_JAVLSP010000191.1:0-1689 GCF_031528575.1 Candidatus Sororendozoicomonas aggregata | reverse complement strand
GCATAAAATTCAGTAGGGCGAGTCAGAATTTTCGATCAATTTGTGCGAATAGTTGACCTATTTAAGCAAATTGATCGGAAATTCTGGCCGCGCTTTCTCACATTTTCTGGATTTTAGGCCGAAATTGTCTTAAGTCCGACAGGCTTCTAGCGATAACATCAAGGGCGTTTACACGTCATAGAAGGTTAAGAATTGAGCACTAACAAGGCAGAGATTGAAGCATTATTTGCACGTGTGCAGCACCATGACGCAGACGCGTTCAAGGCACTGTACGCGTGCACGCATCAGCGCTTGTACGCCATTATTATTACTATTGTCAAAGATGAAGCAACCGCGGCAGATATTCTCCAGGAAGGGTATCTTAAACTCTGGCTTGCAGGGGCATCATACCCGGTGAGACAACCCTGGGCCTGGTTATGCCAGACCATGAGAAATCAAGCCATTGATGAGTACCGTAAGCGCCAGCGGTTGTCACCAGAACCTGAAACACCCACTGTTATGGATGAAAAAACAACAATGGATGTATTTCAGAAAAACACTATGGCTCCCTCCCTGCACCATTGTTTACTTCAACTGGAAGCTGACAAACGCAGTGCCATTGTGTTGGCCTACCAGCATGGTTATTCCCATACTGATATTGCCGGGTTTGTGCAAAAGCCCATTGGTACCGTCAAATCCTGGATACGTCGTGGGTTAAAGGAATTAAAACAATGCATAAAACCATAAACACCCCGGTAACGGCTTTGTTGAGTCCACGTTACCGTGTCCCTGCTGTTCGCGATTATCTGGCCAGCCAATATGTTTTGGGATGCCTGCATCCGCTGACCCGAAAACGGCTGGAGCGTTTACTGCTGATAGATCCCTCCTGGTGGGCACTGATCGAAACGTGGCAATGCCGCTTACAAACCATTACGCCTGAAACCAATATAGAATCGCAGTTTGATCAACTTCCTTCACCACCAGAACGGGTATGGGAAACGCTGCAACATATTTGTCAACCCGAAAAGCAAAGACGAGAGACCGCTCCAGCTCTGCCATGGTGGCGTCATTTGTTATTGTCAGCAGCCTTTGCCAGTGCCTTCAGTATTGGGGTTGTTGCCACTGTATTTTGGCTACATATAAACACGTCTCCAACACCCAATGGGACCAGGCTCATTCAACCTGCAAAATATCTGGCGATGATGTCCGCGCCGGATAAGCCTAACCACTTTGCTTTGGTGGCTTATCAAGGGGATAAACCAGGTCAATCAAGTTTGCGCATGCAACGTAATTTGAACATGAAAAAAGTGGATATAGGGCGATCCATGGTGTGGGTTCGAAATGGCAAAACGGGTGAGTTAAGTCTGCTAAGCAGTTTACAACAGGTAGATAATATTCGATATCTGACGTCTACAGAGTGGAAGTCATTGACTGACAGTTCTGAGTTGATCGTTACAGAGAATGCAAACCCGGAAAGTCCGGTAATTTACCAGGGGACATTTATTGCACTGAAGGGATGGAGTTAACGGTATTGATGTTAGCGGTAAGTGCATTTTCCGTATAACATTTGATGTGCAATTGACGGGCTTATTCACAGCAAGCATTTGTTTCCTAGGAGCCTGTCCGAGAATAGACTGCCCTACTGCTGTTGCGATAAATTGGTCTAAAAATCCCTACTTCTTCATCAAATAGCCCCGCTATTTTCTTTAT
>NZ_JAVLSP010000190.1:0-1728 GCF_031528575.1 Candidatus Sororendozoicomonas aggregata | reverse complement strand
TGAGGATAATAGTGGGGCTATTTGACGAAGAAGCAGGAATTTTTAGACCAATTTATCGCAACCGCAGTAGGGTAGTCTATTCTCGGACAGGCTCCTAGGGGCCTGTCGGGCTTAAGCTTTCGAGCATGAAATTCAGTAGAGCCGAGTCAAATTTTTCGATGGATTTGCGCGAATAGTTGACCTATTTAAGCAAATTCATCGGCAAATATGGCCGCTCTTTCTGGATTTCAGGCCGAAATTGCCTTAAGTCCGACAGGCTCCTATTATTGATCTCTGCTGGCAGTAAAAATTTACAATAACAACAGGAAACGTTATGGAAACAGCCAACATCAAGCTCTTTCGCTGGGGCGGAGCCTGGGGGCCTTTTAAAGTCAATATTCCCTGTGGTGAGTGCACACTGACAAAAAATATCATTGATGATGTGATGACTAATGAGTTGGCAGGTATTCCCGTTACCCTTGAAGTAAATGACTGGCTAACATACTGGTGGCGACCTTTATTTAAAGGTGGTTGGCATGCGCCCATTATCCTGGTGGATGATAAAGTCATTTTTCAAGGCGGCGCGTTAAATCGGGGAGTATTAACCCAGGCTGTCATAGAAAGTTACTGCCGTAAAGCTCCGATTGTGGGTAATCATATTTTTGGAAAAGCAAACTGTTCCCACTGCATGCGTTCAAAAGAACACCTTAATCAGGCAGGGATCGAGCATCAATACCATGATGTGGTCAAAGAACCTGAAGCGTTATATGAGATGCTGGGACGTGTAAAACCGATTATCGGCAACAGCGTGCCTGTAACGGTTCCTCAAATATGGCTTGATGGTAAATATATCGGCGGGGCCAGTGAGCTCAGGGAAATTATCAAGGCACCTGTGATACCCGGTCATGACCAGGGTTAACACTTTGTGCTAGGAGCCTGACCGAGAATGGACCGCGCTATTGCGGTTGCGATAAATTGGTCTAAAAATTTCTGCTTCTTCATCAAATAACCCCGCTATTCTCCTCAGAAACAGAAATTTTTATCCTCAATTTCTCGCAATCCTCGCTAAGGGCGCTATTCTCGGTCAGGCTCCTAGCCACAGAGCGCTGAAGGGGTTCCATCGCCTACTGAACAGGAGTAATCTGGTTGTCTAAAACAGTTAGTATTTTTGTGGATGTACAGAATATTTATTACACCACCCGCGAGGTCTACGGGGCACATTTTGATTATAATGCCTTTTGGGCGAAAGTAGGTCACGGACGGAGTATTGCGCGCGCTTATGCCTATGCCATAGACCGAGGTGATGAAAAGCAGCGGCAATTTCAAAATATACTCCGGGCGATTGGTTTTACTGTAAAGCTTAAACCCTATATTCAACGCAGTGATGGCTCCACCAAAGGTGACTGGGATGTAGGCATTGCTCTCGATATGCTGGAGCAGGCTGGTTCATCCGATGTAATGGTGTTGGCTTCTGGCGATGGTGACTTTGATATTCTGGTAAACCGGGTCAGACATCGTTACAAAACGCCGGTGGAAGTTTATGGGGTGCCAGCCCTTACAGCCAAAACATTAATGAATGAGGCATCCTGCTTCATTCCTGTGGATGAGAAGTTACTGATCAAAAAGTGTCGTTAACGGTATGATTAAAAAATGCGCCGAAGTACTACCAGGAGCCAATGTTCATACGTCGAGCTTTTTAATGTATCATTTTACAAACTAGCCTAGGAGCCTGTCGGGCTTATGCTCGAA
>NZ_JAVLSP010000018.1:0-48627 GCF_031528575.1 Candidatus Sororendozoicomonas aggregata | reverse complement strand
GTCGACCGTACTCCCCGGTACGGCGCTCCTTCGCGAAATCCCTTAGAGCCGCAAGGTTCCGCGCAATTCTCAGGGCAGTTTATGAAATATCCGGGATAGCTCGTATGGGTAATAATGACAAAAGGTGACAAACATCATGAAACCGCCAGTGGCCGCTAAAAAAAATTGTGTCGTCCATCAGCATGGCTATGAGCGAACAGACCACTACCAATGGCTGAGGGATAAAAACTGGCAGAGGTTGATCAAGGGGGAGCTGAATTTCCACAACCCGCAGGTGCTGAGTTATCTACAGGAAGAAGAAGCCTACAAACACCATGTAATGGGAGACGCAAAGGCGACGACCACAACGCTCTATAATGAAGTGCTTTCGCGCATCAAAGAAGATGATAGCTCTTACCCGGTAAAAAAAGGGGATTATTATTACTATATTCGGGAAGAAAAAGGTAAAAACTACCCGATTTTTTGCCGCAAAAAAGGGAATAGGGCGGCACCTGAAACCATTTATTTTGATGTGAATAAAGAGGCTGAAGGCAAAGCGCTTTACCAAATGGAGGCATCAGCCACCAATCAGGCGCAGACTCACTTTGCTTATGCGTTTAACCTCACCGGTTCTCTGGAGAGTACCATCAAGGTGCGGGATTTAACCACAGCAACAGATCTGTCTTGGTCGTTTGCCAACAGTACCGGCTCTTTTCAGTGGGCCGATGATGAACATCTTTATATTGTTGAGAGTGATGCACTCTCCCGTGGCAAGGCTGTCTATAAAGTCAATATTCACAAAGGACCGGAAGAAAAACAGCTGATTTTCACCAAACCGGCGCACTATGATGACCTGTTTATGTCCCTTTCTCGAACTACAGACAGGGCGTTTTCCTTGTTGCACCTTGACAGCGGTGCCACCCATGTTGTGTTTGTGGCTAAAAAAGGCACTGACCGCTTTGAAGCCTTTGTTAAAGGAGAGAATGACATTTCATTTTCTGTGGATCATTATCAGGGCTATTTTTATATTCTGACCAATCAGGACGAAGCCCATAATTTTAAAATCATGCGCTGCTCCGCTGAGGCTGATCAGTGGTCACAGGAAAACTGGACACTGTTTTTGGCCGAGCAGAAAAACCATTGCCTTGATGGCATCAGTTTTTATAACGATTTCCTGGTGCTCGAGAGAAAAAATACCCACAAGGCACTGGATGAAATCATCATAAAAAATATGGTTTCAGGGAATGAGCAAACCGTTACCATGCCTGATGAAGCCTACGACTTGTCGTTTTCAGGTGCATGGGATCATAAGTCTATTGTCGTCAGACTCGACTATGACTCGCCAGTGAGTCCCAACAAAGTACTGGAACTGGATTTATCCACAGGCAATGTTAAACAGGTGCATGTTAAGGCAGTCCCGCATTTTGACGCTGACAACTATGTGGTGAAACGGGAGTTTGCCAAAGCCCGAGATGGTGAACACATTCCCATGACAGTGGTGCATAAAAAAGGACTGGTAAAAAATGGCACGCACAAAGCCTTTGTTTATGGCTACGGTTCCTACGGTTACGGGGTGTCAGCGAGTTTTTCGTCACGTATTTTCAGTTTGATAGACCGGGGTTTTGTCTACGCCATAGCCCATATCCGTGGAGGCGATGACAAGGGCTATGCCTGGTACCTCGATGGAAAAATGCATAACAAGATGAACACATTTTATGATTTTATTGATAGCTGTGAGCATTTGATCAGTGAGGGGTATACCCAAAAAGGGGCAATAGCGATTAATGGCGGGAGTGCCGGCGGTTTGCTTATGGGGGCAGTGACAAACCTGAGACCTGACCTGTTCGGTTGTGTCATTGCTCATGTGGCATTTGTGGATGTTATCAATACCATCAGCGACAAGACCCTGCCATTGACCCCTCCTGAGTGGGAAGAGTGGGGAAACCCTATCCATAGCAAAGACGACTTTAATTATATTTTGCAGTACTCACCGTACGACAATGTAAAAGCCTGCCACTATCCCCCCATGCTGTTTAACTCAGGGATTGCTGATGAGCAGGTCACCTATTGGGAACCCACTAAAATGGTGGCTAAACTCAGGGCGTTAAAAAAAGACGACAACCTATTGTTGCTCAATATGAAAATGCATGCCGGTCATGCCGGTGCCAGCAAGCGATACGAGTGGATTGAGGACGTGGCCTTTGATTATACCTTTGTATTAAAATGCTTCGGCCTGGAAAACCTGAAATAACCCTGTTGTTACTGTCCCCTCATAAACAACTTATCCAGCTCGTTCATGGTTAACAGTGTCCAGGTTGGCCGACCGTGATTGCATTGACCACTGCGTTCCGTGTGCTCCATATCGCGGAGCAGCGCATTCATTTCTTCAATGGAAAGCTTGCGGTTAGCCCGAACAGAACCATGGCAGGCCATGGTGGCAAGAATGTCATTGATATGGGCTTCAATTTTATCACTGGTACTAAACTGTTCCAGATCAGTAATGATATCGCGTACCAGTTTCTCCGTATCGGCGGTTTTCAGCAGTACCGGTACTTCGCGGATGATCAGGGTTTCTGGCCCCATTCGCGCTAATGTTAACCCCAGGTTTTGAAAATGGCTGGCATGCTCCTCAGCACAATCGGCCTCCCTGGCACTGACCGCAATGGATTTGGGTACCAACAGGGGTTGAGCAGCAATGCCTTCAGCTCTCCAGTCCACCTTCATACGCTCGTAGGTAATACGCTCATGGGCCGCATGCATATCCACCAGAATCATCCCCTGATCATTTTCTGCCAGAATATACACCCCCTTCAATTGCGCAACGGCATAGCCTAAAGGGGGAGCAAGCGTATTGGATTTGGACGCGGCCTCAGCAGTGACCGTTGATTCCGCTACCTGTTCACTATTGTCAGGGGTAACCATCGTTGGTGCCGCGGATGCGTACAGCTCGCCATAAGACGCCATTTGTCGTTTGATTTGTCGGGGTGTAGCAGGCGATGCGTAAGCAGGCGCTGTTGTATTTTCTGAACCTGACTCCCGCGATGTTGCTTTTGAAGCGTCCGGGGACAGAGGCATATTCTCCTGTCCCTTGAATTCACCCGCTGCCACGCCAGTATTCACTGCCTGGGGGGGCAGGGTTGTTGGCGGCAAATGGTCATCGGGTCGCACTTCTGCCAGCGCCCGGTTTAATGTACTGAATAAGAAATTATGCACCGAACGCCCATCACGGAAGCGCACTTCATGCTTGGTAGGGTGGACATTGACATCCACCATTGCCGGGTCAAGCTCAAGGTACAAGACAAAGGTTGGGTGGCGGCCACTGAACAGGACATCACGATAGGCTTGACGAACGGCATGGGCAACCAGTCGGTCACGAATAACACGCCCGTTCACAAAAAAATACTGCAAGTCGGCACTGGTTCGGGAAAAGGTGGGTAAGCCCACCCACCCCCACAGCTTTAATCCTGATGCTTCTGCCTCAATACCTACGGCATTCTCAATAAACGCGGGACTGCAAAGTGAGGCAACCCGGCGATCTTTTTCCGCTTGTGTGGTGGCCTGGCGCAACTGATGAACACTGCGCTGGTTGTGCCTGAGCGCAAAAGCCACATCAAAGCGTGACAGGGCCAGACGCTTGACCACTTCTTCAAGGTGGGAAAACTCGGTTTTTTCTGTACGCAAAAATTTTCGTCGGGCCGGTGTATTAAAAAACAGGTCTTTCACCTCAACGGTTGTACCCACCGGGTGTGGGGCTGGATCAAGGCGGGAGGCCATATCCCGCCCTTCTACCTGTACCTGCCATCCTGCCTCTTGACCCTCGGTATTTGAGGTTAAGGTTAAGCGGGACACGGAGCTGATGCTGGCAAGGGCTTCGCCACGAAAACCGAGCGTTGACACTCCTTCTAAATCTTCAAGTTCTGATATTTTGCTGGTGGCGTGTCGTGACAGTGCCAGGGACAGATCATTTTTGGGAATACCATAACCATCGTCCCGTACCCGGATCAACTTCACCCCCCCGGCTTCTACGTCGATACTGAGTTTTTTCGCACCTGAATCCAGGCTGTTTTCCAGCAGTTCTTTAAGGGCAGAGGCAGGGCGCTCCACCACTTCTCCGGCAGCAATCTGGTTGGCAAGCCGGTTATCCAGTAAACGAATAGGCTTCATGGGTCAGGCAGTGCTCAATGGACATTCTCAATGGCTATCAAAGCAGTAAACATACCCAATAAATACGGATTACGCTATTAAAAGCATATAGTTGTTGCTGGTCATGGCTTGTTGGCTTTTTTATTGCCCGGTGTGACGGTGATGGGAAACCGGAGCATAAGGCACCAAAAGCATTGATATATGCCGCAGTAATTGAAAATATATAGGCTTTTCCCTTGGAGCCTGTCGGACTTATGTTTTCGAGCATAAAATTCAGTAGGGCGAGTCAGAATTTTCGATCAATTTGCGCGAATAGTTGTCCTGTTTAAGCAAATTGATCGGAAATTCTGGCCGCGCTTTCTCGGACTTTCTCGGACTTTCTGGATTTTAGGCCGAAATTGTCTTAAGTCCGACAGGCTACTTGGACAAAAGAGGCTGTCGCAATTGGCAATAGCCCCTAAAAGCACGGGTAATAGAGAGCCGGACGACTTATGTATATATATCGCCTCGTACTGCTTCTGGTGATAGGTATTTACCTTTTCTCTCCCGCCATTATGAGCTGGTGGATTCATTTTGGTGAACGCTGGTATCAACCCTGGGTGTTATGGCTGATTCTGATTGTGGCAGCTTTTATTTTACAGCCACGGGGAAAAGCTGACGATGTTTGACATACAGCCTTTGGTGATTATCAGCACTGGCTATTTATTGCTCTTGTTTGCCTGTGCATGGATCACAGAAAAAGGGTGGTTTCCCAGACGCGTTGTTCAGCACCCTGTTACCTACGTTTTATCCTTAGGCGTCTACGCCAGTAGCTGGGCTTACTATGGGAGCACGGGGGTTGCTTATGATTTTGGTTATGCGTTTCTGGCCTTTTATTTTGGTCTCAGTGGCGCATTTCTTCTGGCACCGGTATTGTTAAATCCCATACTCAATATCGTTAAAAAGCATCAACTCAGTTCATTGGCGGACTTGTTTGCTTTTCGCTTTCGAAGCCCGGTTGCCGGGACGATCAGTGCTTTATTGTTATTTGTTACCTTAATGCCGCTTTTGGCTCTGCAAATTCAAGCGGTATCGGACAGTATTCACTTGATCACAGACCAATCATCAGCTGATACGCTGGCCATTGGTTTTTGTATTTCCATGATGCTTTTCACGGTGTTATTTGGTTCACGGCCTATCACCAGTCGTGATCATCATCAGGGACTGGTATTTGCGATTGCTGTTGAGTCATTGCTGAAAATGACTGTAATTCTTGTTGTGGGGGGGGTAATTCTTTTCCAGGTCTTTGGTGGTATGGATGGACTGGATACATGGTTAAATGCTAACAGTAAAAATATTTTTGCCATGAATACGCCGTTGGAAGAAGGACCCTGGCGAACGACGCTGTTAATGTTTTTTGCGTCAGCGATTGTCATGCCTCACATGTTTCACATGACGTTTACAGAAAACCGTGATCGTAAAACCCTGTATGCTGCCAGTTGGGGATTGCCGCTTTTTTTGTTAGCGCTCAGTATTTCAACGCCCCTTATTATTTGGGCAGCCATTAAGCTGAATGTAAATACCCTCCCGGAATACTTTCCTCTGGCCATTGGGCAGGCATTAAACCAGCGTTGGTTAACGTTGATTGTTTATCTCGGTGGACTGTCAGCGGCCAGCAGTCTGATGATAGTAACAACTCTGGCACTGTCCTCAATGATGTTAAACCATATTGTTTTGCCGATTTACCAACAGATTGAACATGTCAATTCGGAGATCAATATTTACCGGCGAGTGATATGGCTCAAGCGCGGACTAATGATAGTGCTTATTATTGCCGCTTATTGCTTTTATCGGCTGCTGCATGATGACAGTGATTTACATAAGCTGAATATTGTCGCGTATGCAGGGGCTCTTCAGTTATTGCCGGGGGCACTGTGTACTTTGTATTGGGAGCGGGCGAATCATAAAGGATTTATCAGCGGTGTACTGGCAGGAACCAGCCTTTGGTTTATGACGTTTATGCTCCCTTTGGCGATAGATATTGTGCCACTTTTTGTGGAAGGTGACAGGGTGCAAAGCTGGATTGTCGGGCATTGGCATCTGGCGGCAGGGGCGGCGCTTTTTGTCAATATTACTGTCTTTGTGACAGTGTCATTATTGACGCGAGCAACAGAAGCCGAGCAACGTGTTGCCAGGGCGTGCGTGGTTCAGCATGTGACAGCAGGTGCGCAGAGTGTTCCCAAAGCACAGTCGGCACTGGCTTTTCAGGAGATGCTGTGTGAGCCGTTGGGAAAACGGGCAGCCCAAAAAGAGGTGTCCAGGGCACTGGCTGAATTGGGTCTTAAATTTGATGAGAAACGGCCCGGTGAACTGGCAAGGCTCAGGGACAAAATAGAAAGTAATTTATCCGGGTTTATGGGGCCGACGGTGGCCCTTGAGATTGTCAACACATTTTTACCCCTTGATAGCGATAAAAGTTACATTCATCAGGACTGGCATTTTCTTGAGTCGCGCCTTGAGGTCTATCACTCTGAGCTGACCGGGCTTGCTGCTGAGCTGGACAGCTTAAGGCGGTATCATAGGAAAACACTGTACAGTATTCCTTTAGGGGTGTGTGCCGTCGGGCATGGTGATATTCTTTTATGGAACCCCGCCATGGTGGCGATGACCGGGCTTGAAACTGAACAGGTGCTGGGATTCCCGGTGAGCGGTTTGCCTGAACCCTGGGTGTCATTGCTTGGTACGTTTATTGACCAGGACCGAACATCCCTGAACAAATATCGCATCGATGTTGAGGGTACGCTTCGATGTTTTAGTGTGCATAAGGCCAGTATTGACAGCGAAGCCATCACAATGGATGGCAATCAGGTATTGCTGCTGGAAGATCTTACCGAGCACCAGCAACTTGAAGACCAGTTGATACACAGTGAACGACTGGCTTCTATCGGCCGGCTGGCTGCCGGGGTCGCCCATGAAATTGGCAATCCCATTACCGGGATTGACTGTCTGGCACAAGAACTGAAAGGCTTTTCAACCGACCCGACTATCCGTGAAAGCGCCCAACAAATACTTGAACAGACCAAAAGAGTCGGTAATATTGTGCAAATGTTGGTAAGTTACGCGCACAGTGGACAGACCAGGCAGGGGGTGACAGGTAACGCTCAACCTGTGAGACTCTATGAGTGCGTTGGTGAAGCCATGGCGCTATTACAATTAAACGCTAAACATGATGAGCTGACATTTTTGAATCGCTGCAACCCGGAACATTGGGTGTTAGCCGGCTATCAAAAGTTGCAGCAGGTGTTTATCAATTTACTGAGTAATGCGGCTGATGCTTCGCCAAAAGGTGGTCATATCACGGTATCGACAACAGAAAAGCGACATACCGTTGATATTGTCGTAGAAGACCATGGACATGGAATCCCACAAAATATAAAAGAAAAGCTATTTGATCCGTTTTTTACCACAAAAGAAGCGGGCAAAGGGACAGGATTAGGATTGGCACTGGCCTGGAATATTGTTGAGGCATACTTTGGTACGATACGCGTCATCAGCCCAGTTAATGAAGTCAGTCACAGTGGTACTTGTTTTATTGTTTCCCTGCCGCGTATTGAGTCTGTGCACGCAAAACAACAGCAGGAGATAACGCATTCGGGGGAATGGGTATGAGTCAGGCACATATTCTTATTGTTGAGGATGAAGGCATTATTCGGGCATCTTTGCGACGCTTGTTGAAGCGACAGGGGTTGTCAGTCAGTGAGGCAGGTTCGGTGCACGAGGCTGAGCGGAACTTCAACCTGCAGGATTTTTCCTTGATCATCAGCGACCTCCGTTTACCGGGAGAGCCTGGCTCTGAACTAATTGCCAGGGCACAAGGTGTGCCTGTGTTGATTATGACCAGTTATGCCAGCCTTAACTCTGCTGTCAGTGCCATGAAAAAGGGGGCAGTGGATTATATTGCCAAACCGTTTGACCATGAAGAAATGCTGCGACGTGTAAGGGAAGTGCTTGCTGAAAGTGAGGCACCGAGGCGTGCGCAAAGGGTTCAAAAGCCTGATCTTGGCGAGCCTGAAGATTCCGCCTCCAGCCCGTCATCAGACTCAAGGTTTCGCGGTATTATCGGTGACAGCCCTGCCATGTTGCAGCTTTTTCAGCGGGTACAAAAGGTGGCGCCAACGGATGCCACCGTGTTGATTCAGGGTGAGTCTGGCACTGGTAAAGAGCTGATAGCGAAAGCGTTACACGAAAGAAGTAAACGGGCAACCGGCCCTATGATTTCGGTTAATTGTGCAGCGATTCCTGAAAGCTTGATTGAATCAGAACTGTTCGGGCACGAAAAAGGGTCATTTACCGGTGCTTCAGCGGCGCGCGCAGGGTTGATTGAGGCAGCAAATGGCGGCACCTTGTTTTTGGATGAAATCGGGGAGCTCAACCTGGAGGCGCAGGCACGT
The DNA here is from genome assembly GCF_031528575.1 of Candidatus Sororendozoicomonas aggregata. NCBI lineage: Bacteria > Pseudomonadati > Pseudomonadota > Gammaproteobacteria > Oceanospirillales > Endozoicomonadaceae > Candidatus Sororendozoicomonas > Candidatus Sororendozoicomonas aggregata. The sequence continues at coordinate 40,075 of NZ_JAVLSP010000018.1, read as the reverse complement.
CTGCTGCGCGTGTTGCAGGAAGGAGAAATCCGTCGTGTAGGGTCGGTTCAGTCCCAAAAGGTGGATATTCGTTTGATAGCAGCAACGCACCGTAATCTGCACCAGCTTTCCCTTGAGTCGAGGTTTCGTGAAGACTTGTATTACCGGCTGAAAGTCGTTGAATTGCGGATACCTCCTTTGCGCGAGCGTGGAACAGATATTCTGACATTGGCAGAGTGGTTGTTGAAAAGAGCTTGTGACAAAATGAACAAGCCACTGTATTCCTTATCACCGGACGCCATGGCAACCATTAACCAGCATTCGTGGCCTGGTAATGTGCGGGAGTTGGAACATGCCATCGAACGGGCCGTCATTCTCTCAGAAGACACTATTATTACGCCTGAGTATCTGGATATCGAAACTAAAGTACGTCATTTGGCTTTTAAAGCGGAGAGTAACGTGCCCCAGGGTGGCCTAACCCTGGAGGACTACTTTCAGCGCTTTGTCCTGGAGCATCAGGATCAAATGACCGAAACCGAGTTGGCTCAAAAACTCGGTATTAGTCGCAAGACGTTGTGGGAAAGACGGCAGCGTTTGGGTATTCCAAGAAAAAAGGCCAGTCCTGTATAGCTTTTAGTCATTCAGAAGCAGTCTTAAAAGTCTGCCCGTAGCCGCAGTAGGAGCATGACTTTTAAGACTGCTTCTCAGAGTTGACCTGACAGTTGCCGGTTTAATGGGTATTTGTCAGGTTAACGCTGAAGTTACCTCACATGCCTGATGTCGATAACAAGCTTCTCTTTTGCCAATAAAGCTATCTCATTTTCAACAATCTCTCATTGCGGCTTTTTAGGGTTGTCGATTGACGGCATTTCCCCTTTCACCGCTAAAATCTTGAGTTGGCTGGAAATATCATCCTGTTCTTTTCTGAGATTTAATAAGAATCCTTCAACTGTGCGCTCTCGCAAGGATAAGACACGGTAATTTTCATTCATCTGTGTCAGCATTTGCTGGTGGTGAGCGCATTCCACAGCGCCCTCTGATGGTTCTGAAGCAGCCTCCATACTGGCAAGCTTCGCATTGATTGCCGAAATTTTGGCGGGTAATCCGCGGATCTGGCTATGTAACTCTGACAGCTCTTCCTCAAAAGTTTTGATATCTTCCACAGTGTCTGCAAGCAATTGCTGGAGTTTAACGGGGTCATTGTAGGTTTCGAGGGCTTTAATGAGTTCTTCAGGGGTGTGTTTGGGGCTGTGTGACGAGTGTTCGTCCATGCAGAGGCTACCTTTGTTGTTTCTCTTTATTAACCCTAGTGTCATTTGGCATTTTTAGCCATGATCCCCTCAAAGGATTTCAAGCAGCAGATTGAGGTGAAACACCCCAAACTGTACTCGTCATTTCTGGTGATGTGAAGCTTGCCATAATCATTACGGTCGTTAGCCCGGATATTTCATAAACTGCCCTGAGAATTGCGCAGAACCTTGCGGCTCTAAGGGACTTAGCGAAGGAGCGCCGTACCGGGGAGTACGGTCGACTGAGCAAAACTCCTTTAGAGCCGCAATGAGCAAGCAAGGCCAGGAGCATGTTTATGAAATATCCGGGTTAGAAGCAGTCTTAAAAGTCATGCTCCTACTGCGGCTACGATAAATGGGTCTAAAAAGTCGCTTTTGTTCGTCAAATAGTCCCGCTATTCTCCTCACAAAAGCGACTTTTTATCGGCCATTTCTCGCAGTCCTCGCTACGGGCAGACTTTTAAGACTGCTTCTTAGAAAAGATCATTGGCATAAAACCTCTCCCATTAAAACATCCTCAAGGCGTTCTTACTGTCAAACTTTATCGAAGATGATTATCCAGGTTGTCCAGGATTTCTTCAATATCAAATTCTGGGTCACTGGCAATGTTAAGCTCTGAGGCGTAATTAAGATCAAACTCAGATGCATCCTCAAATCCAAAGAAATCAGTGTATTTTGGCAATATGTCACTGGCAAAGTTCATAATAAATATCCCTGTGTCGCGTTTTTCAATCAAGCCCAGTGATTTTAGAACAGCTAAGATTTCATAGACACGGCGTCGCCTATTTAATTCTACTGAAGTCAGATTGCAAAAAAATTCCATTTTTATAGTGATATGCGTTGATTGAAAAACATCAGGTGAAGTACTGACTATTTTTGTAGCAAGAAAGGATAATATATTCAGGTAGAGTGCTATTTGCTCACTGTATCCTTTAAGCGTGTTACTCCACTTTATTTTGTCCTTAAAATAATTGAAGTGGCGCATAGCAGCACGGCATAAGTAATGACTGATATCTTCATTGTTTTCACTTATTCTTATTTCCTCATTGGTTATTTTATATGTTTCTGGTTCTATGTCAGATACCAACAGTTTCATCTCTTGATCATTCTCATCTGTTCCTACACTAAATAGAAGAAAAAAATATTGGTGCAAAAACATTTCATTATTTTCAAACCACTGTAGTGGTTTTAACTTTCCTTCCCATGCGCAATGACTTATCTTCAATTTTGACAAGAATTGTTCCAACAAACTGTGATATTCCTTTTTCTCCATATTGTCATAATCTACGTTAATGATTCTGAAACCCTCCAAAATCGACAAAACCTCATGTATCCTTCTTGGAGGAGTCGTGATTAGTGTTTCCTGCTCAGGCTTGCTTATCTTTTTATTATTTTTCAAATATTTGATAATTGAGGAAGATAAATTTTGTGATTTACTTTTATGCCTTACGTTTTTTATAACGCCAGAACTTCTCCTTTTTTTCTTCGCTATAGGTTCCTTTTTTTTTGTTAATAGTACAGTTGCTGTATCTGTCACAGTTTTTTTTGTTGGCGCTCCCTGACTTAGCAGAGGTGTCAACAAGATGCTGCTAATAAATGCAACGTAAAAAAAGCGATATGAAACCATAAAAAATACATTGTTACTAATAATTACCAAGAAAATACAACAATAGAAGATAGCTGGTTTTCAGTGTTGAGCAAGTCATTATGCTAACAGGGCAAAACATGAATGTTTTTTGTACAGAGATTCAGGTAAGTTTTTTCCTTATTATGCCAATGGTCTTTAATTACGCTGACAATTTGAACGCCAGGAGCCTGTCGCACTTTCTCGCACTTTCTCGCATTTTCTCGCATTTTCTGGATTTTAGGTCGAAATTGTCTTAAGTCGGACAGGCTCCTAGCCCTGAGCAGGTTATTACCCGTCATTTTTACTGACCTGGCGCTTGCCCATTACGGTAGTTAGAAAAAACCATTGGCGTAAAACCTCTCTCCGCTAAATCATCCTCAAGGGTGGATTCCTCGGCCCCCATAATGTCAAGCTCAAAGGTGCTCCCAAAATCAAAGAAATGCGCTTTCTCAAATCCAAAGAAATCAGGGTAATTTGGTAAAATTTTATTGGTAAAGTCCATATAAAATATGCTTCTATTGTATTTTTTAATCAAACCCACTGCTGTTAGAACAGCCATGATATCATACATACGGCGTGGCCTTTTTGCATCTGATGGGATCAGCTTAATAAAAAAATCACTTTTTATAATGATATGCGTTGATTGAAAAATATCAGGTGAAACTTCTGCTAACCTTTTAGCAATAAAGGATAATATACTCAGGTAGAGTGATATGCGTTCGCTGCATGATTTAAGGGTGTTACTCCAATCTATTTTATCTTCAAAATGATTCAAGTGTTCCATTGCAGTATTGCACAACCAATGGTTAATACTTTCATTTGTTTTTACTGATTTATTCGTTATTTCATGTGTTTGTGGTTCTAAGTCAGTTATCATCAGCTCTATACAATGACGATTCCTATCTTTTCTTGCCCTAATGAGAGGAAAGCAATATTCACTAGAAAATATCTCATTGTTTTCAAACCAGCAGGGTGGTTTCAACCCTCCTTTCCATGTGCAAAAAATTAAATTCCGCTTTTTACAGGTATTCTTTAACAAAAAGTGATCTTTTTTAATCTTTGTTTTAAGAGAATGATAATTTACTTCAATTATTCTGAAGCCCTCCATAATCGATAAAACATCATAGACCCTTTTTAAAAAATTTTTATCTTCGCCTTCGAAAATGCTTTGTAGGTCATCGTTGCTTATTTTTCTATTTATCTTGAAACATTCAATAATATGCTCGGATAAATTTTTTAGTCCGGTATTATCTTTTATAGTATTAGAGTCTTCCTTTTTATTTATGCGTGCTTTTTTAGTAGTGGTACAGATGTATTCATCACAGCCTCTTTTTTTTGGTGTTGCCTGACTGACCAAAGGCGTAAACAAAATGCTGATCACTAGCGCAGCATAAAAAAAGTGATATAAAATCATAAAAGACCATATTATTAACTATAAAAGATAATAAAAGAAGATAGCTGAGTTTTATTGTTGAGCAAGTCATTATGCCAGGAGCCTGTCGGACTTAAGACAATTTCGTCCTAAAATCCAGAAAGTGCGAGAAAGTGCGGCCAGAATTTCCGATCAATTTGCTTAAATAGGTCAACTATTCGCACAAATTGATCGAAAGTTCTAACTCGCCCTACTGAATTTTATGCTCGAAAGCATAAGTCCGACAGGCTCCTGGCAGGGCAAAAATATCAATGTTTTTTGTACAAAGATTCGGGTAAGTTTTGTTCTGATTATGTCAATGGCCTTTATAAGACTGCTTCTTAGTCATACTTTACGCTAACAACCAGGACACCAGCCCAGTGTGGGCTGTTACTGGCCATTGTTCTGACGTGGAGCTTGCCGTAAATATTACAGTAGTTTAATCCCATTTAAAGAGGTTAGTGGTGATATTTTCAACGTTAAATTCTTGGACATCTGGCATGTTAAGCTCTGTGGCGTAATCAAACTCACATGGTTTTTCAAAACCGAAGAAATCGGGGTATTCTGGCAATATGCCACTGGCAAAATCCATAATGTATACGCTTTTCTTACGTCTTTCAATCAATTTCAGTGATTTTAAAATAGCTAACATATCATATACACGGCGGCTTGCTATATCTTTTGGGAGTAGATTGTTAAAATATTTCAGTTTTATAGTAATGTGCGTTGATTGAAAAATATCAGGTGCGGTTTCTGCTGCCTTTTTGGCAAGAAAAGACAATATATTTAAGTAGAGTGATAATCGTTCGCTGCATCCTTGAATCGCAGTACTCCAATTTGCTTCATCATTAAAATAATTAAAATGATGCGTCGCAATATCACACAGCCAACTATCAAAATCTTTATTATTTTCATCTGTCTTTACTTCTTCATGGATCATTTCATTTTTTTGTGGCTCTATATAAGATACCGTCAGACCTATTCCTTGATAGTTCTCATCTGTTTTTTTGCTAAATAGAGGGAAATAATATTGACTCAAAAAAAAATCATTGTTTTCAAACCACTGTGGTGGTTTTAACTGTCCTTTCCACGTACAAAATTCTATCTGCCGTTTTGGGTATCCTTCCTTCAGCAAACGTTGATATTGTTCAGGTTTATCGCCACCACGAAAATTATCTGCATCAATTATTCTGAACCCCTGCAGAATTAATAGAGTCTCGTATACCCTTTTCATTACTTTGTCACCCTTGGCTTTATTTCCATACAGTTTTTGCAGATCAGGGAGACTTATCTCTTTAATTTTCATCAAATGATTAATAACAGAAGAGGATATATCTTGTAGGGAAATTTTATTTTCAACGTTTTCTTCAATGGTTTTTTTATAGTTTTTTCTTCTAGCATCAGGGCCTTTTTTTACACCCATGCATTTTTTTTTACTAGTAGAGCCGCTGATTTTATCACAGTCTTTCTTTTTTGGTGCAGCCTCACTGAGTAACGGTGTAAATAAGGTGCTGGTAATCAGAACAACGTAAAAAAAGCGGTATAAATTCATAAAAACCACATTATTACTTTACAAAGAGCATAATATAAAATAGCTGAACTCTAGTTTTGAGCAAGACATTATAGCAATGGTTTTTAATTCTACGTTAATAATCTGAGCGTCAGCCCTGTGGTGGGCTATTACTTATTATTTTTACTAAGGAGCCTGTCGGACTTAAGGCAATTTCGGCCTGAAATCCAGTAAGAGCGGCCATATTTTCTGATGAATTTGCTTAAATAGGTCAACTATTCGCACAAATCCATCAAAAAATCTGACTCGCTCTACTGAATTTCATGCTCGAAAGCATAAGTCCGACAGGCTCCTAAGGTATATCTTTCCATGTTTATTGCGGTAGCTAAAAAAGGCTACCGTTAATAGTTAAACACACACCTCAGGCTCATCTGACAACCATTGATAAAGGGACTGCTGAATAAAGTCAGCACAAAGGCGCTCTTGCTCGAGGCGGCAGCCTGTTAATTGATTAAATAATTTCTTTTCGGCTTCATTCAAATGCTCAGGCATACTTGTGGTGGGCACGGGTTCTGTTACCACACGTTGCTTATGGCGCTCCAGCGTCGCCTCATCCATCATCAGTGTTTCACAATGGGCGCACCTGGCTTTGGCATCACTCAAAAAAGTCAACCCCCAACTGTCAATATCACCCCAGTAACCGACACGCTTTTCCTGTAGCCAGTCAGCGTCCATCCACGCAACATTTCTGCCACCGCCACAAACAGCAATGGAGGTTTTCAGTGCAGGGAGTCCCAGGCCGGATTGCAGGTTTTCAACCACCAGAATGTTCTTCGCCGGCAAGGGCGAGTTTTTCAGGGTTTCACCGGTTAGCTGCAGCAACGGCAAATTGCCCAGCGCTTTTTGACTCAAGGGGTCGAGGGGTCTGATGGTTAACCAGTCTTTGGGCAGGGCGGCACAGTCAAGCCATTGGCGTAACCCCCCTGCTGTTGTCACTTCATTGCTGTGTAAGGTATCAAGCAGGTCGGCTAACAACTGGCTGTGGGTTTCCACAAATTTAGTATCGACGCCCTTTAATGGCAGAGATCTCAGGTAGTGCCCTTGCCCCATGCCTTTTTGCAGTTGAGGCAGCGTCTTCGCTACTAATTGGGCATCGTACAATGACAGCTTTTCTATGGTATCAAGATGCTTTACCAGTGCGGGATACAAACCTTTATTGAGGGCCAATACCGGCCCCATATTGCGTTCCCATAAACGGCTTTTGTTAACGGCACTGTCACCGATAAACTGAATCAATGCTTTAACAGTGGGAATAACAACGGCCACCGGCAAACGTTGTTCATCCAGATCCCTGAACGTTTTTGCTTCCCACTGAACCAATGGTTGATAAGGGTAGTCTCGCCACTGTTTTACATAGGTTTGCAGGTGCCCCATATCAGCCAGTGCCGCTTTGCCCCTGGGCGGTTTCAGGCTGATACGAAGGGGAAAAGGCTTTTTGCCCGTAAGGAGTCCTTTGAGTGTTCGGGTATTTTGCCAGTATTTTTGCAGCACCCGGGCTTTTACTTCATCCGGCAAAAGTCCCCAGTGGCGCGGGGCGCTGTCGGCGGTATGGGTGTCAGACATTGTTACGCCCTTCAGACATTGTTACGCCCTGCTTCTGACTCTGACGCCAGTTCAATACCATAAAGGTGAGCATCGTTGGTTTTACTGGCTTGCATGCGCTTGTCAATCTCTTCCCAGGTCACTTCACACAAATGACTGTCATGATGTTGGGCATCCCTCTGGGCAATGAGCAAAGAGCGTGCGGATTCCCTGGCGAGGTTCAGGTTTTTATAAGGCGTAATCAGGTTGACATGGATATGCAGCTCCCTGAAGACCCTCAGCACCCGGCGGCTGACGGCCTCGGCGGTATTGGAAAAGGCTTCATCAAGAAACACGGTGCTATAAACCGGTTTGTCATAACCCTCAGGCGTCAATACATAGGCCAGACTGGCAGCAACAATAGTTCCGGCAAACGATTCCTTTTCCCCTCCTGATTTACCACTGGACGATTCCAGCACATCAAGCACTTTATTGGTGCGAGCATCCCACTCCTCGGCACAAAATGACATCTGGTAGCGAGAATCGAGCAAGCGCAGGCTTTCCAGGTTAGAGGCTGTGCCCGTGGTACTGGCTTTTTTAAGAATCTCTACAACCCCTTTCAATTGTAAATAACGGTCTTCATGATTATCGCTGGTCGCCTGGCTGAAGACCTTGCGTAACTGTTTTTCAAAATCCTGCACATGGGGGTATTTTTCTTTTTTTGACACCAGTTTCAAGTGCGAACCGTGGCGAAACTCCGTCCGCTTCAACACACCATTGATGGTGTTGATACGCTCCAGAATATCTTCACGCTCAGACTCCAGCCGGGTTTTTATCTGGGCAAGGGATTGTGTCGCGTGCTTGTTCAAACGCTCAACAAAGCTGTCCACCAGTTCAGGCAAGCCTTCTTCTTTCAGTTGTTTCAGATAGCCAAGGAACTCTGGCAAGCTGTCAACATCGCTTTGCCAGTCTGCGGTTATTGTCTGCCATTTGTCGTTTGCACTGAAAGTCGACATAATCCGCACGGCTTCGCGCTCGGTGCTTGCTTTTTTGTTCTGAGCGCTGTTGATCGCTTTGTCTAAATCCCCCTCGATGTTTTGTTGCAGCCTTTGCATGTCATCAAGGTGTTGTACTGTCAACTCACCCACACGCTCTGCCAGGCGCTCCCTTACGGCGTGCTCAACGCCTTGTTCAGCGGCCCTGAGTGTTTTTTCATACTGGCCTTTTGCCGTAGTGTGCTCAGTGGTAAGGCTGCCCTGTTGGGCCGAGAGTGTTTTAAGCTGCTGTTGGCAAGCCTCCAGAGCTTCCTTGGCTGACTCCCAGCGGACACGGGCTTTGTCCAGATCACCGCCGGTTTTTTCAAGGGCAGCAAGGTCATTGTTTAATGCCGCCAGTTTTTTTTGCCAGTAAGGCGCATTAATCTCATCCCACTGAAACTTGCCCAAAGCCTGCCACAGGGTTTCCTTTTCCTGTAATGCCTTAAGTGCTTTCTGGGCGTCGGCAACGGCGAGACCAGCGGCTTTGAGTTGCTCAATAAGCTGGTTGCGATCATGGGCCAACTGCTCCAGGCGTGTCTTGTTGGAAAAGCCAAGGTTCCATTGGCGACGATCATTGATTCCTTGCAGATCCTTTTTTTCAAAGCGGCCTTTTTCTTTGTGGATTAAGCCTTGTTGTGTCATGGAAAACGGCGTGTTATCCAGTTGCCCGGTATCTGCCACACACTGAAGGTCAAAACGCCGCAAGTGGGCTTTGAGCCAGTCCCGGTAACGGTGTTTACGCCATTCAAGTTTGCGCAAATAGCCATTGGCAAGAAAGGCTGGCGCGTTAGTGGCTTTGCTGTCGTTGACGACCTGAACCCTGACATGCAACCCGGTGTGCCGACTGTTCAGCCAGCGGGTCACCAGGCGATAGCTGGTCTGTGGCACTGCCAGGGTGGTACGAAGCCCGCCCATTGCCCGTTCAATGGCTCCCTGCCATTGCTGTTCACCCTCTTTTACATCGAGCAGCTCAGCCAGAAAAACCAGCTGATCCTGGTCAAGTTCGAGGGCACTGACCAGCTCGTCACGTAACTGCTGGTATCTCAGGGGAATGTTGGAGTCGGGTCTGGCCCGGATTTCTTCCAGCTCCTTTTCAATGGCTTCTGTGTCCTTTTTCAACTGTCCAAAGGCTATTTTTTGATCAACAAAAGCATCATCAGCCGTTTTCAGTGATACGTCGAGTTTTTCCAGTTCGTCATTGGCCACAGACTGATTGCGCAATAATGTCGCTTCAACCAGTTCCGTATCGAGGGATAACTGTTTTGCGGTTTTCTGGTATTCAGACGATTGTCGTGTAATGCGCGATAACGTATCGCCCGTGTATTCTATTTCCTGTTTCAGTGATTCTATTCTGTCCCCACCAAACTTCAGGTATTCACCGTGCCTGCGCTCCGCCAGGGCTTTATTGTCTGCTTCTTCGGTTTCGGTTTCTCGAATCTGTCTCTCCAGCTCAGCCATACGTCGCTCGATGTCTGCCATCCGGGTTCGCCATAACCGCGCCGCAATCTCACCAAAGTAAGCGGCTAACCCTTCCTTCTCACAGGTCAGTGTGGTCAGTCGTTCCCGAGTCTGACGCAGGGTTTTGTCCAGCACCGGCAGACGGGAAAGATGGTTTTCCTGTTTGCGGGCATCCACCAGTTTGTCATGGATAGCCACGAGGTCGGCAAATTCTTCCACCACTTTTCTGGCGTCGTCTTTAACAGAACTCGGCTCTAGCACCAGCTCTCGAATCAGGTCGGTCAAATCATCAATTTTTTTCAGCCCCAGTGCACGTGAGAGTAAAGCGGGCGCATTGCGATTCTCCATATACAGCAGCTTTTGATAGAGCGCCTGATAGACCGAAAAGTTGTTATCACAACAGGTCAGTGCCGGGTCATCGCGCAACCACTGTTTGAGTAACCGGGCGTTACCTTCGCCAAAAGCATCAAGCACTTCTTTTAATGCCATCTCACGTTTGGCTACCATATACACCCGATTGACATCCGCTAGCGCATTGGTTGATTGTGTTGTCCAAAACAGTGCCGCCAAAGTAATACAAGCGCCATCATCCCCGCGATAAAGGGCCCTCAAGCCAGTAACAACCGCCGATTCCCGTTTGCTTTTCACCCGCGTACTGACACCGTCATGGGCTGAACCAAAGCTGCCGCGCATATAAGAAAGCAGTGAGCGGTCAGAGCGATCTCCCTGGGCTGCGGCCATATTAAACGACGCTTTGCCCACCGGGAGCAGCAGAGCCATCAACCCGTCAATCAGGGTAGATTTTCCCGCGCCGTTATCACCGGTTACCAGTGTTCCCATTGGGTCAATGGTGGCTGTATGAAGGCCGTTGAATGAGCCCCAGTTAAACACCGACAGTTCTGCCAGGCGAATTTGTCCTACCCCGAACAGGGTGTCTACACCGTTACCCTTGTTAAAGGAGGTGTCAGAAAATAAGTCAGCCATGCCCTGAGTCTCCTGTGGATGATTGAGCCAGGTCATGTGCTGTACTATTTTCTTTGACCATGCGCTGGTATTGCTCTAACAGCTCCCCAAGAAGATCAGCATTGACCACGTAGCGAATGATGGGAGTAATCTCGTAACGGTCTTCACTGCCCCTGACAACACTGAGTAATTTTTTCTCGGTCATTTTTTTCAGTGAGGCTGAGAGTTTTTTACGGTCGGCTCGAGAGTTGGTGGTTAAGGGAAGAAAAGGAATAAGCCATGATTCGATTTGCTCAATGTCTGTGACAACTTTTTGCTCGCCGGCGGTTTCGCGTTCCTGATAGTACTTCCTCAACACCAATAACAAAAGTGTGTCGTATAGTGTCAGCGTTCGTCTGACAATAAGCGACGTATATTCCTCTTCCACTTCCTGTTCATCATCAGTGTCATGCCCAATGGCAGCAATGAAGGCAACGCCCATCTTTTCATCAAGCATTAGCTTTAAGTAAACCTCGGACAAATGCCGTCGTATACTATCCTGGTGGCGACACACCGTTGCGAACAGTGCCGATTTTTGAGCACCAAGAATAACACCATGACGCATCAAGCTGATCAGGGCCCTTCGTGCCTCATGGGGGATACCGTGGTTATTTGCCGCCATGGCGCCAGCCGTTTGCTGGTCGACCGTAACAGCGTCATCCTCGGCTGCTTCATCAACAGCCGGTGGCGGTGGAGACAGCTCCTCCCTTAGCTGATCAAATAATGCGGGCGATGGGGACGGGCCACTTTCTGTATCATGGGAGGTCACGGTTAAGTCCTGTTACAGCAATGGATAAAGTACTATAGCACCAGATCATCAATATTGTCTGGAAAAAGCTCAGCACTGAGCAACAAGCCAGGTATGTTTGCGTTGAGGGGTTTACCCTGTTTGTCTTGAATCGTGACAGGTTCCTTGTTGCCCAGTTCTGTTGCGTTCACTGCCTGAGCTACTCTGATATAGGCTACCAACTCTTCAAGGCCGGCAGTCACTGGCCTGAGCTCAGCAATACCCGCCACGGTCAGGGGGCCGTGCTTTTTGAGCAGAGCCTGAGTGGTTTTTGCCACTGCGCGTATTTGCACGGCATCGAGGCACTGAAGCATACTCTGGCTAGGTAAGCGACTATTGACGTTTTCAGTGATGCCAGAGGTATCGATTTTTTCATCGGGCAGGCGCAAACGCAGGGTTTGTGGTGAAGTGATTTTTACCGGCCCCACCGGCAAAGATAGCCCCGTATCGGCCTGAAGATTGACCTCCGCCTCTTTCAGGCTGACGGCAGCGCGTTCCAGTTGCCCCAGCAGCTTGTCGACAATACGGTTCTCTTGCGCGGCACCGCTTTCAATATAACTACGAAGCCCTTCTTCTGTTCGCCGACGCACAGTGAGCACACGATTGCTTTCGGTATTGAGGTTGCGCATCAGCTTTCCCAGAAACTGTTGCTGACCAGCGGTGAGCTGTTTGGCCACGGGACGGTTCAGAATACTGTGTAATTGCTCCCTGAATTCCATGGAGCGGTTCTGGTCACAAAGGAGTTGAAAAAAACCTTCAAAGGCGCTGCCGGCATCGGTAGTGGCTAGAAAAGCTTCTTTTTTGAGAACAGTAGTAATAATGTCACCACGGCTGGATTCACCTTCGAGGATCTGGATGCGGATAGCCTGACCAAGCTCACGGATATCGTCTTCCATACGACGAAAGTCGCCGGTTAGTACGGAGGCCAATTGGTAAATTTCTCGTATTCGCTCCCGTTGCTCCTTATCGCTGAGCTGCACCACAATGCCGTCATTGAGTTTATCAATTTCCCGCTGAATACCTGCTTTTTTATGTTCAAGCAAGGTCATCCGTTCATCCTTGTTCAAACTGGTAGCCACGGCAAAATCCCTGACCGCCTCCTGCACAATGCGTAAATGGGAGGCCGTCGTCCCCGCGCCGCGCTCCTCAAGGCTTTTACAAAACTGCAATGCCGTATCACTGGCATCGGTTTTACTGAGTTTGTCATTCATCAGCCGGAGCCAACCGGCATTCACCCATTGGTTCAGATAAGTACTGGCCGGTGTTTGCGTATCCCAGATTCCCCTTTCACGACAACGCGCCAGTTCCGTTCCCAGGGCGACCTGGGCGCGCTCAAAGGGTATCTCGCTTTCTTCAGAAAACAGGTCAGCCAGAAATGCCAGCATCATGGGGGCTGTCTCTGCCCGAAGGAGCCGCCAGGCTTTGCTTTCTTTATAAAGGCGCTGGTATTGCGCTTGTAAACCTTGAAAGTTCAACGATCACCTCAATTTATATTATACAGTAATGAGTGTTTGCGTAGGTATTACAAAATGCTGACGAAATAAAGATGCTTTTAAGCGTAGTATGGACAACAACTTTTTTAAGTTGTTCTCAAGCATACCACAACATTTTGGTTGTAGGCCGATGTGTACCTGATTCTGAGGCGGCCATTTTTTTGCTGCCAGGTTCAGGCTGCTTTAATGAAGAACTCTCGCTAACAAAATAGTTAATGGGCTTGAAAAAGTATATGGATGCTATGTTTGGCGTTAACTCCTGTTTTGAGTTATCCAAATTTTAAAATCCTGTAGTCAATTAAACATAATAAATAAAAAAACTATGAAATATCTAAAAAACAAGTGCCTTAGTCAACTTGCGGTGGCTGTTTTCGCCTGTAATGTCTCGATAAGCTTTGGTGAGGATATCCTTGATAATGGCTCGTTTGACAGACAAGCCTGGGATACCATCACGCAAGCTGAGCTGGATCAGCGCAATGACCTGCAGGCGCCACTGGGTCCTGTGCCCACAGACTCCACGTATTATATCAACAAATACATCACCGGCACCGAGGCGGTAGGGCTGCCACCGGTATCGGCTTATGTGTCTGATTGGGGGCAATACGGGAGAAAGGTCAATATTGATAAGTTCGCGCACGGTTATGACAAGCTTATTTTCTCTTTTATGGGCGTGTGCGGTACGGAAATTGGCGACCCAAGCAATGTGTCGGCAGTGCATTCCCTCAAGGCTGGCTGTGAAGCCTTTGGTGAAGGCAACAACACGCTGATGATGGCTGATATCTGGGGCGATATCCAGTCCACCGCGGCGGGAGCTTTAACCTCTGACGATCTGGCGGCACTGGGTAACCCTGACTGGCTTGCCATTGATGACCCAACACTCAAAAGGGATTACTGGCTAAAAGGACAAGCCCATGTTGCCGGCTTGCTTGGCGCTCTCTACCAAATTCATCAAGCCTACCCTGAAAAAACATTTGCCTTGAGTCATGGGGGGTGGTCCCTGTCGGAGGCTTATTCCAGAGTGCTTGCCTCAGAGGACGGAAGAAAAACGTTGATCAATAGTACTATTGATGTCCTCAAGCTATTTCCTATGTTCACTCAGGTGGATATCGACTGGGAATACCCCGGTGGTGGCGGGGCCAGTGGCAATTCTCAAAGCGAGAATGATGGTAAGAACTACGCGCTTTTTATTAAAGAGTTCAGAGCGGCCCTGGATAAAGCTGGTCTGGGTAGCGTGAAAATTGCCATTGCAGCGGCCGCACCAAAAGAAAAAATAGACGCTATGGCCATTAAGGATCTGATTGACAATGGTGTTGAAATCATCCATTTGATGACTTACGACTTTTTTGGTGAAGCCTGGGCATTAGGTCTTGATCACCATACCAACCTTTATACCATTGAAAATGGTGGCGATGTCTGGTCTACGGATCAGTCGGTTAATTATCTGATCGAAGAGCTGAATGTCCCTGCTAGTATGATTCATATTGGTTACGCGACCTATAGTCGGAATGCTCAGTTGGCTGACATCGAATCAATATCGCCATTAAAAGGTACGTTTGGTCAAAAAAGCAGTGGGCTTGCGGGAGGCTCTTGGGAAGAGGGTGTTTCCGAATGGTATGATATTGAAAAGTATCTGGCTACCATCAGCCCTGAGACGGGTTTCACTATTGATAAACTCGATGGCTACACGCTATACACTGATACTGTCGCCAATGCTGATTATGTTTACGGGACAAAAGATAAGTTCTTTATGTCGTTTGATACACCAAGAACAGTGTATTTAAAAGCACGGTATGTCAAGGAAAAGGGGTTGGGAGGTCTATTTACCTGGATGGCTGACTATGATAACGGCTATCTGCTTAATGCTGCCCGTGAAGGTCTTGGTTATCAGTTACAGCAAGATAGCGGCAACATCGACATGGAAAAAATTATTTTCTCCTGCGGTGAAAATGTAACGGCGGAACAGTGCGTGGCACTGACAAAAATCGCCGATGATGATTCTGTGAAAGCGACAGAGGCTCATGCTGGTAGTGATGTAACCGGTTTGCTGGAGGAGGGTAAAGCCTACCTCCTTGATGGGAGTCAGTCCACGAGCGCGGAGGGTGAGCTAAAATACAAATGGACAGTTCATAAGGTTAAGGGAGGTATTAGTCCTAAAGACATTGTGATCGCTAACCCCAAAAGTGAACAGACCCACTTCACGATTAGCAATGCAGGTGATCTTGACAGTGCTGTTATTACCTTCAAATTGAAGGTAGAAGATGAGGCAGGTACAAAAAAAGGGGACAAGGTTAAGTTTACCCTTAATGAGGACCACGAGGAAAATCAAGCACCCGTAGCTGAAGCCGAAGCGACACCAGCATCGGTTGAAGTCGGTTCTACGTTTACTTTAAGGGGGGATTTGTCTTCTGATCCTGAAGGCGCGCCATTAAGCTACCTTTGGGTGCAGTCTTCGGGTGACCCTGTCAGCTTTGACGCTGATGCCGCGAATGCTGTTGTTGACACCAGTCAATTGAAAAACAAGGATCATGAGCTGGGCTTTACCTTGACCGTCAATGATGGGGGGCTGACAGATACTGATACAACCCATGTTTCGGTTACCGCAAATAGCGCGAACAACATTCCTCCGGTTGGGAATATAGACGTATCTGGTAGTTTAGTTGTGGGTGGCGCCATCACGATGGACGGCACAAGATCATCGGACGATGGAGAAATAGCAAGTTACCAGTGGTCAGTTGTTAATCAAGTGGGTGAAGCTGTATTTGTATCAGAAAGCCAGTCCACAGTGGCCACTTTTGTGCCTGAAACAGCCGGTGATTTCACCCTGTCACTGCAACTCACTGACAATCTTGGGGTAAGCGGCGTTACCAGGAAGAATATTACGATTGAAGAGAACAATGCGGGTGAAGGCACTGACCCTGATGCAGTCAATTATCCAGCATGGGATTCTGCGGCTACCTACACCACTGGCATGATGGTGAGTCATCGTGGTTATGTTTTTCAGTGTAATTACTGGTCTCAAGGGAATGACCCAATGACCGAAGATCACTGGAACATCCAAAATGGTTTCATTATTCCCTGGGCTGAAGCAAAGGGGTACGACAGGGGAAATGTCGTTAGCCATGGCGGCTATAATTGGGAAGCCACGGTTTGGAATCAAGGGTCAGAACCTGCCACTGGTAATGCCGATTGGAAAAATATTGGCGGAGCGTAGTCTGTCTTGAAGCGGAGTAGCTAGGAGCCTGTCGGACTTAAGACAATTTCGGCCTAAAATTCAGAAAGCGCGGCCAGAATTTGCGATCAATTTGCTTAAATAGGTCAACTATTCGCACAAATTGATCGAAAATTCTGACTCACCCTACTGAATTTTATGCTCGAAAGCCTAAGTCCGACAGGCTCCTAGAGCCGGGTTTTGTTGACATAAGAACACAAACTCAGCATAAGCCGGAGCAGCTATGACTACATGGGATGACGCAGACAGACTGACGTCTTTCAAATGATAGTAACAGCGCCCAAAGTAGCTCTGGCTCTGGCCCTGCGGGAGACAATAATTGTGGAATTGACAGAGCTGAAAAGAGGTGACGTTCTATTTTATGATGAGTGTCGGATGGCATACCTATCGGACTTCATTAATCATGTGGCTATTGTGCAGAGTAATGAAGCGGTAATGCCAAAAGTTATACACCTGACTAACTCAGGTATTCTATTAAATGAAATCAGTGAACGTACTTTGAATAAAAAGATATACCATGCTTTCAGATTCACTGAACAAAGCTTTGCGGAGGAAGCCGCCGTCGTGTCCTATAACTGGCTGATTAACAACAACTACAATGAACAGCTCTCAAGTACTGATAAAAAAACGGTATTGGTGGCCGCAGGCATATTAAACAGGCCCGCACTGGAGTTGTGTGTATTCCGGTCCTCTGATTACGGCACAGGTGCCCGTCGTTTCGTTAGACGATTATGCAGGGAGTGTAAGGTTTATCCCCCCAGGGAGTTCACAGGATCAGCATTCTTCTATGACGGAGCGGCATTTTGTTCAGGATTTGTCATAGCCGCTTATCAGGCAGCCATAGGCGAAGAATTATGCCCTACACGTCTGGCTATTGACGCACGCACAACTCTGCCGTCACTATTTTTCAACTATCTGAAGACTAATACGTTCTGGGATTATGTGGGCAAGACGCAATTGAGAAAAAAAGATGCCTGACCCAGGAGCCTGTCGGACTTAAGACAATTTCGGCCTGAAATCCAGAAAGTGCGAGAAAGTGCGAGAAAGTGCGGCCAGAATTTCCGATCAATTTGCTTAAATAGGTCAACTATTCCCACAAATTGATCGAAAATTCTGACTCGCCTTACTGAATTTTATGCTCGAAAGCATAAGTCCGACAGGCTCCCAGGTTCTTTTGACAGAAACCCGTTAGCGGTAAAATAGGGCATATTCTGGCACGTCCTGCCTGTGCGGAACTTGCTTGCCGGACAATGGTCAGCATTGGTATAAAGCCTGCTACTGTAGGGCCTTTCGTTGCACAGTGACAGAGGTTAAGTAATATTAAAGGCTTCCCCCTGTTTCTGATACTGGTGGTTTTTTTATTAAGACTGCTTCTAAAATAAGTGGGGCTGGATTCAAGCAATAAGTGCAACAGACTTCCCAGTGTAGTCTTCAAGCGGTGTTAATCCAGCACCAAAATCAAAATTAAGGTAAGAGTATGAAAAATCACATATTAACGCTTGACTTCCGAAAAAGGGTTCAGTATAAAAGGCAGTACATTAATAAAAGAAAAGGAAAGGGAAATGAAAAAAATCAAGTTTATGAGAATCGTTAGAGCATCTTCCGTAATTCAGCGTGCCCAGCATTCACTGTTTTAACAAATAACAAGCCTCCGGCCATACCGGAGGCTTTTTGGATAATGGCTAATTTCAGGTTTTGACTAGACTTCCTTAAATGAGTTGTATCGGAATCTTTTGAAATTTTATGGCACTATTTCAAATAGAGCTTGTGCTTTATAAAATAGTGTTTTTTTCACTATATCCATAATTTTTCTTGCAATATAAATCATCCTTTATTTGGAGGTCTTGCTCTTGAAAGACTGGCTTGTGTCTAAAGAGGATTTTGAAAGTGAGCTTAGTAAAAAATTTGAGAAGGCTTATTTTCTTAAAAAGAATGCTTCAAAGCTGCATGATTATTTTTCTTGCGATGATGCTGAGGCATATCTGAAAAACAATGAAGGCTGGTTACAGAATATCCTAATGCTGTATCAGAATGGTCAAGACTTTCCGATACCTGCTAATCTTAAGCTTAATGCCAAAGGGCAATTTAATTATGTTTTGGATGCTTTTAAGTCAGGTGCTACGTTAAAACTGGAAGAGCTGGAAAAAAGAAATTTTACAATATCTGAAGTATGCCGCTACTTTGAGAATATCTTTGGAGGAAAGTCTTGGTGTAAAGCTTTTTGGACGTCTTTTGACGAGGAAGGTGTCCCTGCGCACTTCGATACAACATCCATTGTTGTTGTTCAAATTGATGGTGCGAAAGTTTGGCAGTTATGGGATGGTTTGCTTGAAATGCCTAACAGCTCGATGGCCTACTCATTGAATCATTCTCAGTTAGGCAAACCCAAAACTGAAGTGACCTTAGAGGCAGGAGACATCTTATACCTCCCGGCAGGTGTTCCTCATGCAGCTAAGTCAGTAGATAATCATTCATTGCACCTTGGATTTGCTATAGAGCCTATTTCTTACCTTGATGTGCTGGTGCATGGGTTGAAGTTGGTAGCCCAAGAGACTCCGGAATTAAGAAAGTCTATCATAGATTGCGCTGCTCAAAATGAAAGTGAAATTATTTCAAATTTTTTGAGCAAGATCGATCAGGGTGTATTGAATAATTTTTTTCGTGAGTATAAGTTTTCCTTATTTGCTAATTACATTTCAACAACAAAAAGTCAACTGAGAACTCTTTCACAAGCCAAGCTAGGAAAGGGTATGTTTAGGCGTACGAATGAAAGGTGTCCTGAAATAAAAAAATATGATGATGAGATAAAAATTGCTATTCCATCACAAATTATTTCAGAAAAACCGGTGGTTGTTGGTGATCCTGATTATTTGAGCCTTCCTTTGGAATGCGCTGCTCTGGTTGATACCATGCTGAACGGGGATGCATTTGTGCCAGAGCTACTTGAAAGTGAGTTTGACGAATCGGCTCATAAAGGGTTGGTCAATATTATGCTGGACGCGGGGTTGATCACTGTTGTATGAAAAAACTACTTACTATTTATACGTTCTCAAATTTAGCCTCCTGGCTTGATTTTTTGGCGGTAATGCTTATTATTTCATACACAATGAATGCAGGTATTTATACTGTTGCAATGGCAAGCATTGCGCTTGTCGCGCCCCAATTTTTATTTTCAAATGTGTTTAGCAAGCCTGTGTTTACGGCCAATATACGAATGACGGTGGTTGTTAGCTTGATTGTTAGAGCCATTATTACAGCTTCAATCATGTTCGTTCAAAATCCTGTCATACTCCTGCTTCTCATCGTTCCCAGGTCATTTTTACTTGGCTTTTTTGAGCCGATGTTTTCAACGTTGATTTCACGCTCTGACTTTGACTCTCATAAAATGGCAAGCCTTACAAGTCTTGTAAACACAGGTAGTAAGCTAATAGCACCTGCGGCAGGAGCGGCCATTGCTGCCAGTTACAGTGAGTCGATAGTGTTTGGATTGGGGGCATTGTTGTGTGCTATTGGTGGATTATTGGCGGTGTTATTTATTCGGCAGCCCCTGAATGATAAAAAAGAGGGAGAGAAAACACAACGGTCACAGGAAAGTACAGGACAACAACCAGAGAAAACAGACCCATTTTATGTACAGGTTCTTCTGCCTGCTTCAATTTATTTTTTTATGGTCTTTTCTATCAATAATTTATTCCCATACTTACTCAACTTTTATGGGGCACCAAAAGAAATACTGGGCTACTGTTTGTCGCTGGCAGCACTTGGAAATGCAATCACAGGCTTTATACTTTTACGGATAAAAAATGAGTGGGAGACTTTTTCTTTTGCCACACTGATTACGTTATTAATTGCTTTTTTATTTTTGGGTATTTCTTTTTCTTTAAACTCCGGGTTATGGCTGTTAACAATGGCGCTATTCTTGGTGACAGGGCTTTTTAGTGCTCTCATGACCATTTTGATTAGCAGGCGAATATTTTCCTCTAGCAAGTTCGCAACACACTATGCAACCTCTTTTCAATCCATGCAATGCCTGGCGATGACAGTAGCTCCAATTGCTGGAGCCTTAATTGTTTCGAATATGGGAGAGCAAGTGCTGTTAGTATCTGTATCCTGTTTCGCAGTTATATTGGTCGCCCTCTCTCGAGTTATAACAATCTTCTGGGGTAAAAGTAAGGTTCACAAATATGAACACTAGTAGCCTGTCGGACTTAAGACAATTTCGGCCTAAAATCCAGAAAGTGCGAAAAAGTGCGAGAAAGTGCGGCCAGAATTTCCGATCAATTTGCTTAAATAGGTCAACTATTCCCACAAATTGATCGAAAATTCTGACTCGCCCTACTGAATTTTATGCTCGAAAGCATAAGTCCGACAGGCTCCTGGGGATGTGAGCAACGGGCTTATTCCGGGCAATGGCATAGCCAGTGGGAGCTTTGTCCTTCGTTGAGTTGTTGTCACAGTGGCTCTTGTGGTTTCTACCAATCCTCTTTTCAATGGACTTGGATACAATGCTTTTTCTCAAGGCTCAGGTGTTGACCAGTGATCCGTGCCTTCCCCGTTTTACGCCCTATCCAGCGTCCCCCTGAGTCTGGATTGTCTGCAAAGGTGTTATCCTCATCAGTGAGTCATGTGGGTTATGCACCTAAGATATGTATTCAGCTTTAGTAAAGTGAATCACGATGATTGTAAAAACGTTTCTGAGAAGCGCTATCGTAACGGCAGCTGTAGCAATTTCTGGCTGTGCTTCACTGCCTTATCCTACAGATGAAACAAATTACCTGAAGCAGCAAAAGGTTGAACAACTCATTCAGACGGGTATGCGCTACTATTGGGAAGGTGGCGATCTTGAAAAAGTTGAAAAAGAATTCTTTAAGGGGATTACCCTTAAAGGTAAGTTCGATGTCGTTGAAGCATCTTTTGAGGAAGCGAGCGAGCTTGCTCCTCAAAGACTGGATTTAAAGTTTGGCCTCGCGTCCACGCAGATTATTAATAATGACATTGAGGGCGCGCAAGCAACTTATGAGGGAATGCTGAAACAAAATCCTGGGAATATAGATGCAGGAATTTTGCATGCGGCATACGCAAAGCTATCTGGAGATACTGATGCATTTGATGACGACATCGCAAGATTAGGTGAGAAAGCTCCCCGTCTTACAGAGGAATACCTGAAGAAATTCCAGAACGTTGAGGATATACAATCACTCCAGCTCAATACAAAGGCCAAGGCAAACCATACCGGGAATGAAGCCATTGTTATTCTGGGCTATGCCCTGGCAAGTGATGGCAGTATGAAGCCACCATTGATTGACAGGCTGAAGCAAGGTCTGTCGGCCGCCAAGGCGAATCCTGACGCAGCCATTATTGTCAGCGGCGGGGTGCCCAGTCAGGGTGTTACCGAAGCCTACAGGATGCAGCAATGGCTGATCGGCCAGGGTATCAGTGCCAAACGCATCCATCTGGATGATAAAGCCAAAGACACTGTAGGGAATGCTATCTATTCTACCCGTATTCTTAATGACCTCGGTATAGAACATGTGACACTGGTCACTTCCGCGAGCCACATGCGAAGGGCGCTGGTGGTATTTGAGGAAGTCGCGCGGCAAAACCAGAAGGAAATCACTTTCGATAATCTGGTTGC
Organism: Candidatus Sororendozoicomonas aggregata; assembly: GCF_031528575.1. Taxonomy (NCBI): domain Bacteria; kingdom Pseudomonadati; phylum Pseudomonadota; class Gammaproteobacteria; order Oceanospirillales; family Endozoicomonadaceae; genus Candidatus Sororendozoicomonas; species Candidatus Sororendozoicomonas aggregata. Next base: position 18,037 of record NZ_JAVLSP010000018.1, on the reverse strand, counting down.
CATGGATTTTGATTCTATGGAGGAAGCCATGACGGTATCACCCAATGAGAAGTTAGTGATATACCGGGATATGCTGAGAGCTTCCGGGCTATGGGCTTATCCTGGCATTCAGATCTAGACTAAGTAAGCGTCTGATAATAACTTCCCGGTTTTGCCGTTCAGGCTGAGCCTGTCGAAGCTCGCTGCCACCACCGTTCGACTCTTCGGCAAGCTCAGCGTTCAGGGTGAACGAAAATCGGGAAGTTATTTTTAGACTGCGCCTAAGCAGGTGGCCTTGAGAGATAAACGCTTAACTCAGGGGCATCCTGATTTGACAGAAAGTGGAGAATCGCCCAATGATAAGGAAATTCAGTTGATGTCGTCAGCACTATGCCCGCCCCACTTTACCTGCAAATCAAGCACTATATCACGCAAAAAATCGACTCTGGTCAATGGCCGGAAGGTCACAAAATCACCACTGAACTGGCACTGACCAGGCAGTTTAATGTGAGTCGGATGACGGCGAATAAGGCCATTCGGGACCTGGTTGCTGAGGGCCGTCTATACCGCAGACCCCGCAGAGGTACGTTCGTTTGCAAGAAAGAAGAAAAAGCCGATGCTTCACTGCTAAGCGTCCAAAATATTGCCGAACAGGTTCGCCAGCGAGGGAAGAACTATCATTGTCAGATTATCAGGCAAGTGGCGATAGGTGCGGATGAAAATGTTGCGGCCGACCTTGAGGTCAGGGTGGGCAGCTCACTTTTTTATAGCGAAATTGTCCATTATGAAAACGACAGCCCTGTCCAGTTAGAAATGCGCTGGGTTAACGCAGAATATGTACCAGAGTATATTTCTCAGGATTTCTCATCCATCACGCCTAATCAATACCTTTGTGAAAATAGCCCATTAAGTGCGATAGAGCATACCGTTGAAGCTATTGTGCCAGATACCACAGTCCGTCTTGCACTGGCTATGTCTGAGCAGGAAGCCTGCCTGTTGCTCAAGCGCCGTACATGGAGCAACGGTAAGCTGGTCAGCGCGGCATTGTTTTACCATCCGGGCACGAGATACAAGCTCAGCGCAAAAATTCTGATGGAATAAAAATCTTCTTGCTCTGCGAGTCGTCTTACTCTTTAATTGTATAGACATTTAACAGGCCCCGCGGAGATCGCAAAGTGGAATTACTGCTAACCAATGCCCGGGTTGTCACCATGGAGCCTGGCGCAACGGGTTATCAACTTCTGGAAAACCAGTTCATCGCTATTAATGGGGGTACAATTACCCACATTGCAGAGCAAAGCGGCCTTGCTAATTTAAGGGCTGTTGAGGTAATAAACTGCCGCAGTCGTCTGGTAACGCCGGGCCTGATTGACTGCCATACTCATCTCGTTTTTGCCGGCAGTCGTGCCAATGAATTCGACCAGCGTCTCAAGGGTGTACCCTATACGGAAATCAGCCAACAAGGCGGCGGTATTCTTGCGACGGTGCGCGCGACACGTGAGGCCAGTGAACCTGAATTGGTTGAATTGGCATTGCCAAGGCTCGATGGGCTGATTCGCTCAGGTGTGACCAGTGTAGAAATCAAATCAGGTTACGGCCTGAGTGTGGATGATGAACTTAAAATGCTGCGTGCGGCAAAAGCACTGGCATCAAAACGACCAATCAATATTACCACCACATTGCTGGCAGCCCACGCGGTCCCGCCGGAATACCATGGCCGTGCCGATGACTATATTACGCTGGTTTGTGAGGAATTAATTCCTGCTGTGGCAAAACAAAAGCTGGCGACCAGCGTGGATGTATTTTGTGAATCCATTGGCTTTCACCTGGAGCAAACGGAGAAAGTCTTTCAAGCAGCGGTTCGCCACGGTTTAAAGGTAAAAGGGCATACCGAGCAACTATCCAACCTTGGTGGTACAGCGCTGACAGCACGTTATAACGGGTTGTCAGCCGATCATTTGGAGTACCTCGATAAAGCCGGTGTAACAGCATTGGCAGGCACAGACACTGTTGCCACTTTGTTGCCGGGTGCCTTTTACTTTCTAAAAGAAACACAAAAGCCGCCGGTACCATGGCTACGGGAGCAAAAGGTTCCCATGGCCGTTGCCACCGATTTTAATCCGGGTACATCGCCGTTTGCAGATATTGGGTTAATGATGAATATGGCCTGCACATTGTTTGGCTTAACGCCTGAAGAAGCCTTACGGGGCGTCACTGTCAACGCCGCGAAAGCACTTGGGGAAGATAATATCCGTGGTCAGCTTGCTCCAGGTTTTGCAGCGGATTTATGCCTCTGGAATGTCAGTGACCCCACTGAATTAAGCTATCAGGTTGGCTTACCGCTATTGCGTCAACGCATAGTCAACGGCGAGGTATGTGATGACTGACGTATTGCCTGTGACGGATCAACCCTTTCTCTGGCAGGGTCGTCACGACAGTGAGGACGGTGAGATGGGCACACGTGTTCATCATATTGTGCGGCCTTTAACCATCAATGAACTGGCAGGCAAGGAAAAAGGTATTGTCCTCGCTGGCTTCTGTTCTGACGCGGGCGTTGCCAGAAATAAGGGGCGAACGGGGGCAAAGCAGGCACCGGATTGCATTCGCCAGGCCCTGGCCAATATGGCCTGGCATCACCAAACACCCTGGTATGACCTGGGCAATACGGTGTGTGAGGGCGATGCTCTGGAACAAGCACAATCCCTCTGCGCGGATACCATTGCTCAGGCATTACCCCATATGCCGGTTATTACCCTTGGCGGTGGTCACGAAACCGCGTGGGCTTCATTTCAGGGGCTGGTACGCTATATCGATAAGCCTGTCAATAAACCTGTCAATGACAGCAGCCTGACCTCACCACGTATTGGTATTGTTAATTTTGACGCGCATTTTGACCTGCGAACGTTTGACAGTGACAGCACAGCGGTAAAGCCCAGCTCGGGTACCCCGTTTAATCAAGTGGCTCATTATTGTAAAGCACATAACTGGCCTTTTCACTACGCTTGTTTAGGTGTTAGCCAGGCAAGCAATACCGCCGCACTATTTCAGCGGGCTGATGAGTTGAAGGTTTGGTACATAGAAGACAAGGCTCTGGGAAAACCAAACCTGCTTGATGAGCAGTTGGGCAGGCTTGACCAGTTTATTGATGCTTGTGACTTTCTCTATCTCACCATTGATCTGGATGTTTTCCCGGCCGCCACGGCACCGGGTGTGAGTGCGCCAGCGGCAAGGGGCGTCAGCTACGAGCGCTTGTCCCCTTTCCTTGAAAAAGTCCTGGCAGCCAGGGAGAAACTGACACTGGCCGACATTACCGAATACAACCCGCTCTACGACATAGACAGTCAAACAGCGCGACTGGCAGCCCGGCTTTGCTGGGATATTGCCTGCGCCATGAGCAATGAACAATAACCCCGCTGTTTAGGGAGTCTTATTATGACTGACAATCACGCCGACGAGCGCATCGACAAAACACGCGCCGTTCGCGCGCCTCACGGTACTGCCCGGCAGGCAAAGTCGTGGCTGACAGAAGCGCCGCTGCGCATGTTAATGAATAACCTTGACCCTGACGTTGCTGAACACCCCCATGCTTTGGTTGTTTACGGCGGTATTGGGCGCGCGGCAAGAAACTGGGCGTGTTTTGATAAAATTGTCGAGGTATTAAAGCGCCTCGAAGACGACCAGACACTGTTAGTGCAATCGGGCAAACCCGTGGGGGTATTTCCTACCCATAAAAATGCCCCCCGTGTGTTGATTGCCAACGCTAATTTAGTTCCCCACTGGGCCCATTGGGAACACTTCAATGCCCTCGATAAACAGGGTTTGATGATGTACGGTCAGATGACGGCGGGGAGCTGGATTTACATCGGCTCCCAGGGCATTGTCCAGGGCACTTATGAAACCTTTGTCGCTGTGGCAAAAAAACATTTTGCCGGAGACGCCACCGGGCGCTGGATTTTAACCGGCGGACTTGGAGGTATGGGCGGCGCACAACCTCTGGCTGCCACTATGGCTGGTTTCTCCATGCTGGCAGTGGAGTGTGACCAGTCCCGGATTGATTACCGCTTGCGCACAGGGTATCTGGATCAAAAAGCCGCCAGTCTCGATGAAGCGCTGGCGATTATCGAGGCATCTGACAGCCCGGTATCGGTTGGTTTACTGGGCAATGCTGCTGAGGTATTTCCTGAATTGATAGAAAAGGGGATTACCCCCGATGTTGTCACTGACCAGACATCGGCCCATGACCCGCTCAATGGTTATCTACCCGCGGGCTGGTCAATGGCACGGGCAATAGAGCGAAGAAAAAACCAGGAAGCAGAAGTCGTTAAAGCAGCTAAAAGCTCCATGGCGGTTCAGGTTAAAGCCATGCTCGCGTTTCAGGAAAGAGGTGCGGCTACATTAGATTATGGCAACAACATACGACAAATGGCTTTAGAAGAAGGCGTCAACAATGCGTTTGATTTCCCCGGGTTTGTGCCAGCCTACATCCGCCCCCTGTTTTGTGAAGGCATTGGGCCTTTCCGTTGGGCAGCATTGTCCGGCGACCCGGAAGATATCTATAAAACCGATCAAAAAGTCAAAGAACTGATTCCTGATAACCCCCATTTGCATAACTGGCTGGATATGGCCCGTGAGCGAATTCAGTTTCAGGGGTTGCCAGCGCGTATCTGCTGGGTCGGATTAAAAGACCGCGAACGCCTGGGCCAGGCATTTAATGCCATGGTAAAAAGTGGTGAGCTCAAGGCACCTGTGGTTATTGGTCGTGATCATCTGGATTCTGGTTCTGTTGCCAGTCCCAACCGTGAAACCGAAGGGATGATAGACGGCTCCGATGCGGTATCTGACTGGCCTTTGTTGAATGCTTTGTTAAATACCGCCAGTGGTGCGACCTGGGTATCACTCCATCATGGCGGGGGCGTGGGTATGGGCTTTTCGCAACATGCCGGCATGGTGATTTGCTGTGACGGTTCCGATGACGCGTCACAGAGGATTGCCCGGGTATTACACAATGACCCGGCCACAGGCGTGATGCGCCACGCCGATGCGGGCTATGCTTCAGCGAGGGAATGTGCCAACGCCCAGAAGCTCGATCTGCCCATGCTGAACGAGCGCCGCACAAATAACAAAGGAAGCAATCCATGGTGAACCTTACCCTTGAACCCGGTCAGCTCAGTCTTAAAACACTGCGCCAGGTGTGTCAGTCGCCGGTGAGATTGTCGCTGTCTCCAAAGGCTGTGGAGGCTATTGACAAAAGCACGCGGGTGGTTAACCAGGTGATTGAGGAAGGCCGGACGGTTTATGGCATCAATACCGGATTTGGCCTGCTGGCCAATACATGGATTGCTCCGAAAGATCTGGAAACCTTACAAAAAAGTATTGTCCTCTCCCACGCTGCCGGTATCGGTAAATTAATGTCCGATGAAACGGTGCGCCTGATGATGGTGCTGAAGATTAACAGTCTGGCAAGGGGGTTTTCTGGTCTTCGTTTGAACGTGATTCAAGCCCTGATGGCTCTGGTGAATGCCCGGGTATACCCTTGTGTCCCTGAAAAAGGCTCTGTGGGAGCGTCGGGTGATCTGGCCCCCCTGGCGCACATGAGCACCGTTTTGTTAGGGGAAGGCCAGGCCCGTTACAACGGTAACGTCATCACCGGAGTGGAGGCGCTGAAAATAGCTGGCCTTGAGCCTATGACCCTGGCACCTAAAGAAGGGCTGGCGCTGCTTAATGGTACCCAGGCATCAACGGCTTTTGCATTAGAAGGGCTGTTTATTGCTGAAGATTTGTTGGCCTCAGGCATTGTTTGTGGCGCTATGTCTGTGGAGGCGGCATTAGGGAGCCGTCATCCCTTTGATGAGCGCATTCATCAGGCCCGTGGGCACCGTTCACAGATTGATATGGCTGCGGCCTATCGTCATATGCTGGGTGAGCGCAGTGATATTGGTGACTCTCACGCGCGCTGTGAAAAAGTACAGGACCCTTACTCCCTGCGTTGTCAGCCTCAGATCATGGGCGCCTGCCTGCAGCAAATTCGCAATGCAGCGCAAGTGCTGGTCGTAGAAGCCAATGCGGTGTCGGATAATCCGCTGGTATTTGCCGATAAAAGTGACATTATCTCTGGCGGTAACTTCCATGCGGAACCCGTTGCCATGGCAGCAGATAACCTGGCACTGGCCATTGCTGAGATAGGCAGTTTGTCTGAGCGTCGAACGGCACTATTGATTGATAGCACCTTAAGCAAACTGCCCCCTTTCCTTGTGGATAATGGTGGCGTTAACTCCGGTTTTATGATTGCTCAGGTGACATCAGCGGCGCTGGCCAGTGAGAATAAAACACTGGCTCACCCTGCTTCTGTGGATAGTTTACCAACGTCCGCTAATCAGGAAGACCACGTTTCCATGGCCACTTTTGCTGCTCGCCGTCTTGGTGAAATGGGTGAAAATACCCGGGGTATTCTGGCTATTGAGTACCTTTCGGCAGCACAGGGTCTCGATTTTCGCGCGCCCAATCTATCATCTAAACGGGTGGAAGAGGCGCGCGGAGTCCTGCGTGAGAAAGTTCCCTTTTACGACAAAGACCGTTACTTTGCCCCGGATATTGAGCAAGCGAATGAGCTGTTGAAAGTCGGTGCGCATAATCATTTAATGCCAAATACGCTACTGACAAGTCTTTAACATTTTTTCCGTCAGCCCCTGACTTCCGGGCAGGGGGTGTTGACGCTATTATGTTGTTCGATATTGGGTTTCTGTGCCCGGGTTTTAATAATTGTAAAAAGTGGAACGACGTTTATGGCAGCGACAACCGTATTTTATGGTGCAAGTGTCACCAGTAGAACGCAGGCGCAAGCTAAAGGGATTGTCCAAAGGGCTGCGTATATTTCATCGTTTTTGGAAAAGTACGGGTATCAATGTCTTACCGATGTTGTTCTGGATGCTGAACTTTTTTCTGAAAATGCGATTAAAAGCAGTGAGATTCCAGATAAATACCTGAAGCTTTGCTCACCAGAGCTGCTCGATAGTCTGACTGACCTTCGTATTGCTAACAGTGATACGTTGAAAAATGATCTGGCTTGCCACCTCTGGGGGCGGGATGTGATGAAGTCAGCCGGCTTTTGTATCTGGGATCTTACCTTGCCTTCCACTGGAGCGGGTTTTGAAATTGCCAGCGCGTTGGCAATGAACAAAAAGTGTTTCTGTTTTTCTGACAATACGCCTGTTTCTTCCACTATCAGTGGTTGTCCTTCTCCACTTCTTCGGATTGCTTCTTACGGTGACAACATCGGGCAGTTATTACTCGATTTTTTCGGTGACGAGTCTTCCTAGGGGCAACTAAGAGAAAATAAAAGAGCCTGAAGCGATGGAGTCCAGTTGGCGTCGGTTGACGCAAAGGGCTATGGGCTGGTCTTCTCAAATAATGTTTGCTGTTCAGGGATTATTGAGGAGCGAATGGATCAGGGTATTTTACGAATCTATTATCTGGAAGCTTTTCGAATGATTTTTTGACTTTACCACGCAGCATTTCGAATAACTTCATATTGTTGATATACCAGTTATAAGGTGATCTGCCCACACCCAAGCTAGCTTGGTTTTCTCGAAATGCTCCCATTAGTCTGTTTGTTTTCAGCTTAATATTCTCTCCATTTGCATCTAGTGGTGGCTCATTGCTCCAGTAGTATTCCGTATCGGTATCGTGTGAAGAAAAAACTGGAGCAAATCCCAGTTCCTCAAAAAAGGTTATTTCCGACAGAGCGGGATGATCAACATAAAGTGTGGAAACACCGGCGAATTTGAGCTTGATACTGACGACATAAAGCAACAGGTTTTCCAAACAAAAGCGACCGAAATCAACATCAATAGCTATATTCAATACGATATAACGATGTTCGGAAGAAAAATTAATTTGACCACCAGACACGGAGTAAGGGGTAAAATACCGAAGAGTAATACAGCCTTTCGCCCCCCCATGAATACCAGTCAGCAAGAGTATATAGGACAATGTATTTTTGCCAATACTGTCAGCCTGAAGTACCAGATCATCTTCTGGAATAATTTTATCAGACTCTGCCAAGGCGCGGGTAGGCAGAATTTTAAATCTGGTTTCTCTTGGTAATACCTCTTCGAAGGGGATCAATCTCATAGTTATCTTTCTTCAATGGTAAATAAAGGCAGTATAAACCGAAAAGTATTTTTGGCAATATTATTGTTTTGCAGGACTTTAACAGGTCTTGTAGTTGTTTAAGAACTACTCTGAACCCTGAGTGAATGGGTCAGGATGGTGTAAGAACCTACTATCTGGAAGCTTTTCAAATGATTTCTTTACTTTTTTTCTGAGAAGCCTTAATAACAGCGGATTGTTAGCATACCAGTTATAAGGTGATCTGCCCGCACCTGAGGTCGTTTGTTGATCTCGAAATGCTGCCATTAGGGTGTTTGTTTTTACCTTGATATGTATATGTTCTCCATCTGTCATTAGTGGTGGCTCATTACTCCAGTAGTCTTCAGGTTCCATATCCATAATGTCTGAATGATAATCTCGAATAAATCCTAGCTCCTCGAAGAAAGTTATTTCCGACAGGGCGGGATGATCCACATAAAGTGTAGCGACACCTACGAGTTGGAGCTTAATACTGATGATGTAAAGCAGCAGGTTTTCCACAAAAAACTGACCGTAATTGGCATCGATGGCTATATTGAGTACGGTATAACGAGTTTCAGGGTAAAGAAATTTAAATTCACTGCCATGGGACAAGGGGTAAGGGGTAAAGTAGCGAAGGGTGATACAACCAACTGCCTCCCCTTTATTCAACTTGAGTACATAGGACAAGGTATTCCTGCCAATACTCCCGGACTGGAGTATCAAGTATTGTTTAGGAATGATTCTTCTAATCTTTGCCAATTCAGGCGTGGGCAAGAATTTAAATTTTGTTTCATTGGGTAATACTCCTTCGAGGGGAATCATCGTCGTACTACCTTATTTTGTCTTTTAAGTGACTTAAGTCACTTAAGTGTAGACCGAAGACTATTTTTAGCCATGCTGTGATTTTGCGGGGTTTCAAAAACCTGTACTGATGAACTATCAAGACAAATAATGCGCTCAAATAAATCATATTCAGGCGTTTTTGTTATAGCGTGCTCGCTCATCTTTCTATGAAGTTATAGTATAACTCTTGGGACGTTAGTAACTGATTAACGACGGTGTTCTGTAAAATAATGCTCAGGAGCCTGTCGGACTTATGCTTTTGAGCATAAAATTCAGTAGGCGAGTTAGCCCGGATATTTCATAAACATGCTCCTGGCCTTGCTTGCTCCTTGCGGCTCTAAGGGCAGTTTATGAAATATCCGGGTTAGAATTGTGGTGTAAAAATACGGCCAGGTGTAATCGCCACTGAGATACTGTCAGACAAGGTTAACAGTAACGTTAGTTTGGGTCACTCCTGAAACAATAGACACGATACTGTACATAGACAAGCTTTGACGTTTTATTTAGCGGTTATGGATGGTTTTATTGATTTCTATTTTACCTCATATGATAAATTGATAGTTATAATACACAGGTTTAATTGTACAAAACTGTATATGAATCGTGAAAAGATGAGATGCCTATGAAAGTGAAACTATTATTCAAAATTTTGCTGTTGTTTTCCCTGAATGCTTCTTCTAATAACATTCTTATTGTTGGTGGAAGTCATGCGCGAGGGATTGAATGTTTTTCTAAAAAAAACTATGCGGGGGTGGGGCAAGAAAAATTTCCAGACAATGGGATGTTCAGCTATTTTGACTCTAAATTGCTGTTCCCTTATAAGATCACCTGTTTTGCACCTGATAATATGATGGATTTTTTTTCGTATATATTATCGAAAGTCTACTTATATGACCAGTTAAGTAAAGCCTTTAAAAAAGCGCGTGAAACAGAAAAAACTTCTATTTTACTGCTGCCTCCTTGCGTGATGTTTTGGTTGGTTTTTGGTGGTAAGGGTAATGTTTTTAAAACGCCTGAAGATTTTGATGATTTCAGACTTTCATACAGTCAACTGACTGAAAATCCTTTCTATAGTTTTTATTATAGAAATTACCGTTATTCTTACGATGAAGAAGGTAAGATATCTTACGATGAAAAAGGTGAGATAATAGTGTCCAGGCCAGTTATTATTAAAGCAGTGCACAAGCTACTGATGTTCATGCACAATCAACCAAACTATAAACAAAGTAATGATGAAGAAAATGATAAAGAAACTGTGATTGGTAAGATAAAAGCGTTTATAAAGGAAGTATCACTCATGCAGAAAGACAGTCAGGCATCAGGCCACCCTGTTATTGTTGTCCTGTCGAAGATACCCACCTTCCTTCGTGTATTCTCAGAGGAAAAAGATAAAATCAATGTTTTATCATCTGCTACAGACATGCTCAGTGAACTGGATTATTGCATGCCCTTTGACAGGACATTTATTCACGAGGTAAATGATACCATCAGAGAAGCGGTTGAATCAGAAAAAAATCCTTCCCTGTGTTTATTCAGTTTCGCAAAAAAAATAGAGGGTGATAATGACAACATAATGCTGTATACATCGGTAGGAAGGTATAGCCTGCCCTATGATAGATTGCTTTCTGAGAGAGAAGAAAAGCTCAATACTTTTGGTTATACTTTTCTTGCTGACAGCATGATGTGTACTGCAATGCAATCAGAAGCCTGGCCTGAAGACCAATGCGACTTCAGTCTTAATTACAAGAGAGAGCTAATCCAGCTATTGCATGTGAATAATGCCAGAAACGCCCCCAGCCCTGTAAAAACTCCGGCCACTTTACCCTTACCAAAAAAGGATCGCAAAACTCCCAAAAAGAGACTGTCCGCTATACTTGGGCTTCCTTGAATGTTTGCCTAGGAGCCTGACCGAGAATAGCGCCCGTAGCGAGGATTACGAGAAATTGAGGATAAAAATTTCTGCTTCTGAGGATAATAGTGGGGCTATTTGACGAAGAAGCAGGAATTTTTAGACCAATTTATCGCAACCGCAGTAGGGTAGTCTATTCTCGGACAGGCTCCTACCCCGGAATGCCTGGCAAAGGGGCATTACCGGGTTCTTTACAGGTGTGGTTTTTAGCTGCCTGACCCCATTACGAGCTTTCACTGAAGTGTTGACAAGCGGTCAATATTCAAAGAGCCTTTAGCCGGTAATAATGGAGTATATAACCATGCAAAAACCACGGGGGCGACGACTTCGAAAAACCCTGCCATTTTTTTTATTGATGTTTTTTGGGCTGACAAGTAACGGAGTATTTGCTGCTTCTGTATCGAACAATGCTGTTCCCTCCCCTTGGGAGAGAGTACAGCAAGAAGCCACGGGGCAGACGGTTTACTTTAATGCCTGGGGAGGGGATGAGCGGATCAACAGCTATATACGCTGGGCCAGCGATGAGTTGAAGCAGCAATACGACATTGATCTAAAGCTGGTCAAAATTGATGATACTTCTACTGTGATTAGTCGTTTATTGTCAGAGAAAAGCATAGGTCGAGATACAGAAGGTAGCGTTGATCTGGTCTGGATCAATGGTGAAAACTTTCGGGCAATGAAAAAAAACGGGCTTTTGTCTGGGCCGTTTACCCTTGAGTTACCTTCCATGAAATATATTGACCCTGTGGAAAAGCCAACGGCATTCGTTGATTTTGGTGAGCCTGTTGATGGGATGGAAGCCCCCTGGGGAATGGCGCAACTGGTCTTTATGTACGATAGCGCTCGTGTGAAGTCGCCTCCGAAAAGCGCCCTCGACCTGCTGGCATTTGCCAAAATGTATCCAGGGCGGGTAACGTACCCTTCACCACCTGATTTTATTGGCACAACGTTTTTAAAACAGCTTCTGACTGAACTTGCTACGCATCCCGCTGTTTTACAAAAGCCGATAAAGCCTGGTCAGTTTAGTACTGTTACCAAGCCCCTCTGGGATTACCTGGATCAACTGCACCCTTTGTTATGGCGGGAAGGCAAGCTATTTCCCAGAAATCATTTATCAATGACACCGATGCTGGATGATGGCGAAATCCTGCTGTCCATGACGTTTAACCCATTGTATGCCAGTGCGGCTATGGAAAAGGGTGAGTTAGCTCCATCAGTGAGAACTTATGTGCATAAAGGAGGCGTGTTGGGCAATACTCATTTCCTGGCGATTCCCTATAACAGTTCTGCCAAGGCAGCGGCTAAGGTGGCGATTAATTTTCTGATGTCACCCAGGGCCCAGGCCAGAAAAGCAGACCCAAGGGTATGGGGCGACCCCACCGTACTGACCATGAGTCGGCTGTCTGAACAAGACAGGCAGCGCTTCAACGCACTAGCAAAAGGTCAGGCAACCTTGACAGCTCAGCAGTTAGGCAGCGTATTACCAGAACCCCACGTGTCATGGGTAGAGGCGTTGGAAAAAGCCTGGGTCGAGCGGTACCGATAACAGGCTATGGTCTCTCGTCCTTTTTCTACCGCGTTATTAACAGGTCTGCTGGGAGTGTTTTTCTTACCCATAATGGCAGGCGTCGCTTACGTGGGAATGATGGCCTTTGGCTACTTTCCCCCGTTGGGGTATAACCGTTTCAGTTTATCTATCTGGCGACAGTTGTTTGATAGCCCTGATTTGTGGTCAATGCTGGGGTTATCCCTTTGGGTGGGCGTTGTCTCGACACTGTGCTCACTCGGTGCGGCGCTGGCTATTGTGAGCGCGCTCTGGGGCAGTCGGTGGTGGAGCGGCATTACCCGCTGGTTGTCCCCCATGCTGGCGATACCCCATGTTGCTCTCGCCTTTGGTGTGTCCTTTCTCATTATGCCCAGTGGCTTGCTTGGGCGGTTGTTAGCGCCTGTTGCTGATTGGCAATACCCCCCTGACTGGCAAACTGTGCAGGATCCTTTGGGGCTGAGTCTTATTGCTGTGCTGATTCTGAAAGAAACGCCTTTTTTGATCGTTTTATTAATCGCTGCGTTGGAGCGTTTGCCGGTAAAAGCATTTTTGGCGGTGGGGCAAAGTCTGGGTTATACCCCTTGGATGGTATGGGTAAAACTGCTGTGGCCCGGGCTTTACGCCATGGTCAGGCTGCCGGTTTATGCGGTGCTGGCCTTTTCACTGTCGGTTGTGGATATTGCCCTGTTTATCGGTCCTATGAATCCGCCAGTCTTTTCTGTTCAGCTGCTGGAATGGCTGAAAGATGCCGATGTAGACAAGCGGCTACTGGCTTGCGCGGGTGGTTTGCTGCTAGGGGGAATCGTCATCCTGGCAATGGCGGGGATGGTAGTTGTTGAGCATGCGGTTGCCCATGTCGGACGACGCTGGTTAAGCCGGGGAAGACGAGGGAGCCGACACATTTCTATACAATGGTTGTCGAAGGTACTCTGGCGATGGTTATTAATCACTGTTTCAGGTGCCTGTGGTGCGTTGGTGATCTGGTCGTTTACCTGGCGCTGGCGCTTTCCTGCACTGTGGCCAGAGGATCTTACCCTGCTGAGCTGGCAAAGGGCGTGGCCTTCTCTATCAGAGCCATTGTACTACTCTCTGGTCACGGGATTCCTCTGTGCACTGCTGTCTGTTGTCGCAACAGTGTTGATCCTTGAGATAACAGCAAAACACTCCCACCGTGTACGCCTTGGTATAGAACGGTTGATGTATATTCCCATGCTATTACCACAGATGAGTTTTTTATTCGGTATTCAGGTACTGCTGCTCAGTGTCCGATGGGATGGACAGCTGATGGCTGTCGTCGGTGCGCATGTACTGTTTGTGCTGCCTTATTGTTACTTAAGTTTGTCAGGTCCCTGGCAGTCTTACGATCAAAGGTATAGTCTGCAAGGTCGGTTACTGTCCCGCTCGCGGTATAAAACGTTTATAGCGATTAAGTTGCCGCTTTTGTGGCGCCCGCTGGTGACCAGTTTCGCCCTCGGATTTGCCGTCAGTATTGCCCAGTACTTGCCTACGATCTTTTCCGGAGCTGGCCGGATATCAACCATCACCACAGAAGCTGTCGCCCTGGCAGCAGGAGGCAGTCGGCAATATATGGGCGTCTATGGCGTTATGCAAATGTTGCTGCCCATGCTTGTTTACGGATTGGCCCTGATATCGGGTAACAGGTCATTAAGAACCTTCAGAAAAAGGTTAACGCTGTGACGCTCAACATTAAGGATATAACCCTGTCTGTAGAGGGGAATGTGCTGTTTCAGTCAGTCAGTTTTGATGTAGCTGGTGGGCAGGTTTTCAGTATTATGGGACAAAGTGGTTGTGGAAAGTCTTCACTGTTGAGCCTGATTACGGGCACACTGGATACTGCCTTCACTGCATCGGGCTGCGTGCTGCTCAACGGATGTGATATTACCCATCAGGCACCCCATAAGCGTTGTATTGGCATACAATTTCAGGATCATTTGCTTTTTCCCCATATGACAGTGGGAGAAAACCTGGCGTTTGGTATACCGGAGCGGTTTCGCGCAAAAGAGCGCAAAGCCATGGTGATCAAGGCGCTCAACGACTGTGGTATGGCGGGTTTTGAAAACCAGAATCCTGCCACGCTCTCAGGTGGTCAGCGAGGGCGCGTCAGTGTCATGAGAACCTTGTTATCTGAACCTGAGGCTGTATTACTGGATGAACCCTTTTCAAAACTGGATAAAGAATTAAAGGCTGAGTTCAGGCAGTTCGTGTTTGACCAGGTTTACAGCAGGGAGATCCCTACTGTTATGGTTACACACGACACTGATGATGTACCTGACAGGTCGTTAATGATGCGTTTGTAGCTTCAGGTTTAATATAGCCAACACATCCCGTTGATCTTTTTCGTGCATATAACGGGTAGCTTGCCAAAGATGGGGAAGCGCTTGTTGTAACAAGGGTTGTGACAACAGTGTATCAAGTGCGTCAACAGGCTTGATTTGGGTTCGAAGTCCGTCAACAGGCAGGGGCTTTGCCTCAGGGCTTCTGCTTATCAGCTCTGCGAGGCTTATTTTCCTCAGAGCCTTTTTAAGGCTTATAACTGCACCGGTTAATTGCTGCTGAGAGCGGGGAAATGGTGAACTGACGCCGCTGGCAATGGTATGGCATAAGCGTTCAATCTGATCGCTATGTGTGTGACTAAGGGCTAAAGCTTCATTAATCAGAATACTTGCCTGCTGTTTTTTTGCGCTCTGATTGAGTTGATGTATCAGCGCTGCTGCTTTTTGCAGTAAATCCCCATGTCTTTTCATGGCTCTACCCCATCAGTATGATTATGTGACTAGTTATACCGTGGCGTGGTCCTGAACAGTCTAACAAGACTGCCAGAATAACTGACACACAGGCTTCTAGGCGCAATTAATACCAATCTTTTTCTAACTGCAGCATAACTACCCATTTTCAAGAGCGTAAGCTGGTCAATCGACCTGTTTCTTCATACAATTTATTCCAAGGTTCACAACAGCTATCAACAATATGTCCCTTGCCAGGCCATTGAAGAATGAGCCTTCCAAGTCGTTCCTTGGGGTATGTATAGCCTGAGAAAAAGCGTTTTATTCGCCGATAGCTGGATTCTTCCATCGATTTGCTCTGCTCCCCGGTAAGGGTTACAGGAACGGGCTTTGATCAAAGCAAATATAACTGAGCAAGAGATACAATCCGAGCTTGATGGCACATGAGGTGAGTTTTAAGCTCCTTCACTAATGAGCTGATGTCTTACATGTGCGACGAAGGTTATATACCTAGAGTTAAGATGCTCAATAGAATACTTTGTTATTAACATCGCTTCATATCTGAGTACTTTTTAACTTCTGGCCCGTAGATGTTTCGTCTCGCACTTATATCCTTGCAGAGCCGTCGATTCGTGTTATTGTTCAGACTGTCGTTCTTTATTCTAATAATTCTCAGGATCTGTTTGCACAAAAGTACTTGGATAAGGTAGGTGATTGTAGTGTTTAATCTTCGTAATCGTAACTTTTTAAGGCTGTTTGATTTTAGCCCCCGTGAAATTGCCCACGTGCTTGAGATGGCGACGGAGCTGAAAAAAGCGAAATACAATGGTTATGAAACCCAGCGCCTGAAAAATAAAAATATTGCCTTGATTTTTGAAAAGCCCTCGACGCGGACTCGTTGTGCCTTTGAAGTGGCTGCTTTTGATCAGGGGGCTAATGTCACGTATATCAGCAATGGTTCGCAAATGGGGGTAAAGGAAACTGTCAAGGATACCGCCAAGGTATTGGGAAGGATGTATGATGGCATTGTGTTTCGCGGCTTTTCACAGAAAACGGTGGAGGAGCTGGGGGAGTTCTCCGGTGTACCTGTGTGGAACGGTTTGACTGACGAGTGGCACCCTACCCAGATATTGGCTGATTTTATGACCATGCTAGAGCACGGGCAGGGGCGTTCATTGGATCAGCTTTCTCTGGCGTACCTCGGGGATGCCCGAAATAATATGGGGAACTCTTTGCTCGGTGGCGCTGCTGTAATGGGGATGGATATACGGCTGGTTGGGCCAAAATCATTCTGGCCAGACGAAACTATGGTTGAACAATGTCGTGAAATTGCTGGAAAGACAGGCGCAAAAATCACGCTGACTGAGCAGGTGGATGAGGGCGTTAAAGCCGTTGATTTCCTTTATACGGATGTCTGGGTGTCTATGGGGGAGCGTGCCAGCGCCTGGGATGAGCGTGTTACCATCATGAAGCCTTATCAGGTGAATAGAATAATGATTGAGAAAACCGGAAATCCAGCCGTTAAATTTATGCACTGCCTGCCTGCTTTCCATAATGATGAAACGCCGATTGGCAAAGAGGTTGCTGAAAAGTATGGTATGAAAGGGCTGGAAGTCACAGAGGATGTATTTGAATCAAGGCGCTCAATTGTTTTTGACCAGGCTGAAAATCGGATGCATTCCATCAAAGCAATGATGTTGGCGATATTGGAAGATTATTAAAGTGGATTAAATGCAGCTATCCTTCGGGGTACATGTGAGTATCCCGAAAAGGGTATATAGCGGTTTAACAAAGAGGTTTGAGATATTAAACATTTATGCGAGGCCAGCTGTAGTGTTTCTCAATCATTGCCATTTCTCCTTTTTCTCTAAGAAGCTGTTCATGATCTGTTGTGAACAGAGTCTAAGCTGGGTTTCTTAAAGACTGGTCAAAAGACATTATCTGCTGAGATGAATTCGCACAAATTGATCGAAAATTCTGACTCGCCCTACTGAATTTTATGCTCGAAAGCACAAGTCCGACAGGCTCCTGGTAAATATGGCATAGGGCAAGAATGAATAGGGTGTTGCTCTAAGAAGCAGTCTTAAAAGTCATGCTCCTACTGCGGCTACGATAAATGGGCCTAAAAAGTCGCTTTCGTTCGTCAAATAGTCCCGCTATTCTCCTCACAAAAGCGACTTTTTATCCTCCATTTCTCGCAGTCCTCGCTACGGGCAGACTTTTAAGACTGCTTCTAAATATTCATTCAACGACACAGTGGATAGGTAAAACTACGTGGTTGCGTTACTATACCATCGCCCTATAATGCGTCTCCAGCTTGGGCGGCACGCCTTCGGTTATTTTCTCTCCCACGTCAAAACGCGGGTTGACAGAAACCACTGAATCGGTAGAATGCGCCTCCACTGACTCAACGGGTCAGGGGGTCAGCGGCTTTTTTTTGAGCGTCATCACTTGATGGTTGCCACGAAAAAGAACGCTTGACAACGAAACGGGTCAGAGTATCATGAATGACCTTTACTGGCGAAGTAAACACGTCGTCAGCCAGTTAACCCTCTGGTTAGCTGAGTTCTTTAACAAAGTATCAGATAATTCGTGTGGGCGCTTGTGAGATGGCATCAGTCATCAAGGTTGTTCTTTATTCTATAAAGAGCGCTTTGAAATGATTTAACATGCTGATCAAGCAAGTGAACATACTCGTTAATTCAGCGCCTGATTCCGTAAAAAGAATCAGCGCGTTAATTCAATGTGACGTTTAATTGTACGATTGAGCGGCTGACTGTCTTCGGGCAGAAAGCAAACGATTTAAACTGAAGAGTTTGATCATGGCTCAGATTGAACGCTGGCGGCAGGCCTAACACATGCAAGTCGAGCGGTAACAGGAAGTGC